>NZ_JBBUTG010000028.1:0-86544 GCF_038066555.1 Ideonella lacteola
CCCCACCGCCCCCGCCACCGCCACCTCCGGGCACGTGCGACGCCTGGCAGGCCTCGGTGAAGTACGCCAAGGGCGCCCTGGTGACCGAAGCGGGTCAGGGCTACAAGGCGCTGACCAAGACGCAGGGTGAAGACCCTGCCACCCACCACGGCAAGAAGGGCAGCGGCGAGCCCTGGACCAAGACCAAGGCCTGCGACACGCCGCCCCCGCCCCCCAGCGGCGGCCACGCCTTGGTGGGCTACCTGCACGCCAGCTTCGCCAATGGCTCGGGCTACATCCGCATGGCCGATGTCAGCGACAACTGGGACTTCATCGACCTGGCGTTTGCCGAGCCCACCTCGGCCAATTCAGGCGAAGTGGTGTTCAAGCGCTGCCCGGCCAGCGAATGCCCGAACGTCGAGTCCGATGCCGACTTCCTGGCCGCCATCAAGGCCAAGCAGGCCAAGGGCAAGAAGGTGCTCATCTCCATCGGCGGCGCCAACGGCCAGGTGCGGCTGGAATCCGCCTCGGCCGTCACCGCGTTCGTCAACTCGGTCTCGGCCATCATCGACCGGTGGGGCCTGGACGGCCTGGACGTCGACTTCGAGGGCCACTCGCTGCAGCTCAACAGCGGCGACAAGGACGTGGCCAACCCGACGACGCCGGTGGTGGTCAACCTCATCAGCGCGCTGAAGCAGTTGAAGGCCAAGTACGGCGCCAAGTTCGTGCTGACGATGGCCCCCGAGACCTTCTTCGTGCAGTTGGGCTACAGCTTCTACGGCGGCACCTGCCTGAGCTGCGACACCCGTGCCGGCGCCTACCTGCCCGTGATCTATGCGTTGCGCAACGACTTGACGATGCTGCACGTGCAGGACTACAACTCGGGACCCATCATGGGGCTGGACAACCAGTACCACACGATGGGCAACGCGGACTTCCACATCGCGATGACCGACATGCTGATCACCGGCTTCACGGTGTCGGGCACGTCGTTCAACTTCCCGCCGCTGCGGCCTGACCAGGTCTCGATCGGCCTGCCGGCCAGCGGCAACGCGGGCGGTGGGTTCACCAGCGTGTCCGAGGTGCAGGCGGCGTTCAACTGCCTGACGCAGCTGCAGCAGTGCGGCAGCTATGCCCCGCGCACCCACTCACTGGCACTCAAGGGCCTGATGACCTGGTCGATCAACTGGGATCGCTACAACAACTACGAGTTCTCGACCCAGCACCGGGCCTATCTCGACTCGCTGCCCAAGCCCTGACGGGCGGCCGGGGTGTGCCGCACGCGGCACACCCTGTGCGGCGCCACTCAGGCCTCAAGACTTCAGGCCCTAAGACTTCAGACCCCAAGGCTTCGGGCGCCGATGCTTCAGGCGCCAATGCGGAAGAAGCGCGCGTGGTCGCGCTCGAACGCCTGGAAGCCGCGCTGCAAGGCCTGCACCGCCGAGGCGGTATCCGTGCCCACCAGAAAGCGCAGCGCGCTGTGGGCACCTTCGAGCGCATAGTCGAAGTGATCGGCCTCGACGCCGCCGCCATGGCCGCTGTGCACGCCCACCCAGGCATAGCAGCGGTGGGTACCGCCGGCCAGTTGCACGGTGCTTCGCATCAGGTGGTGCACGAGTGCCGGCTGGTGCTGGCGCAGGTGCTCGTCGATCAGCGAGAACTCCTGGTCGGCCAGCAGTTCGGAGCCCAGGTGATAGCCGATGCCCCAGAAGGCCTGGGCCGCCCGGCCGTCGCCCGCCGCCGGCTGTCCGGTGTAGCCGGCCAGCACGCCGTCGTTCACCGCCACCAATTCCGTCGGCTCGTCTTCCTCCAGCATCGCTTCGGGCAGGCTGAAGAAGTTCTTCATGCTGATCAGCGCCGCCTGGGCCATGCACCGGTGGCTGTCGCGAGCGGGGTTGATGTGATCGTCGTACTCGTCGCGCGCCGCATCGAAGAAGTAGCTGGCGATGAAGTTGCTGCGATCGGCCACCGCGCGCGGAAAGCCCGCTTCACGGAACAGCTGCCGGCTGCTGCCCAGAAGGCTGGACAGTGCCGACACGCCGTTGGCGAAGTGACCGTTCCACGACGCGTAGTGAACGAAGAAGCGCAGCAGTGATTCGCCGTCGGCCAACGGGGCCAAGCGATCGCGCACACGCTGCTGGGCCGCTTCGAAATCGACCAGCGCGCGCAGCGTGGCCTCGTTGACCAGGGCCGCCGGGGCGCCCGCATCTGAAACCTGGGTCATGGGCCGCTCCGGCTGCGTCAACGATCAAAGGGACTTGGACAGGGCCGCCACCGATTCGGCATCGGGCAGGTGGGCCAGCGAGCCGATCAGCGTGTCCTTCACCTGCTGCAGCAGTTCGCCGGCGCGCGCCTCGCTCACGCTGGCCTGGCGAGCCAGGCCCAGCACGAACTCGCGCTCAGCGTCGCTCAGGTGCCCATCGGCGTAGCCGGTCATGAAGCACATCAGCACCAGTTGCTCGGCAAAGTCTGCGTCGCCCCCGGCGGCCGCCAGCAACTCACCGGCCTGCGCATGGGTGTGGCCGATTTGTTCGAAGGCGGGCAGGCCGGCGCCCGCGGACTCGCTGTAGAACTTGCGAATCAGCGCCTCTTCGGCCGGCTGTACGCCGTCGACGTGGGCCACGGCCAGCATCGAGGCGGCCAGCGCCGAGACTTGGGCGGGGGTCAGGGTGTCGTTCTGGATGCTCACAGGCAGCTCCTTGGAAATCAGCGATCGTGAAAGGGGCTCAACGGCCCAGCGCACGCTGGCGCGCCGTGCGCAGCTGGGCCTGGATGTCGTCGAGGGTGAGGCCTTGGAAACGCGCCGGCAACAGCGACCGACGCGAGGTTTCGGAGACAGCGAGCAGCTCCATGAAGTGGATCATGTCGCGCTCCTGCGGGGGCATGAAGTCGTCCTTCGCCCGCTGCAAGGCCTCGAGCAGGCTCAGCGAAGGTTCGCGCTCGCGGAATTCGAGGCCCAGCAAGGTCAGGGCCTCGAGGTCGGCGTTCGAGTAGCCGGCCAGGCTGTCGCACAGCGCCGTCGTGCCCGCTTCGTCACACGCCAGGTTCGCGTCGTAGCGGCGCACCACGGCGCGCACGACGGCCGCGCGGTCGGCCGCCGTCTCGGCATAAAAGAAGGGGATCTTGCGGTCCATGCGACCGGGCCGCTTGATGTCGGTGTCCAGCTTGTCCGGACGGTTGGTCAACATGACGAACAGCACCTGGCCGCGGTTCTCCGTGTCGGACATGAACTCCTTCAAGCGCGCGATCACGCGTGAGCTGGTGCCCTCGTCGCCGCCCTCGCCGCCCGAGTTGCCGAAGCTGCGGTCGCCTTCGTCGATCAGCACCGCGATCGGGCCCATGGCCTTGACGGTGGCCAGCACGCGCTCGAGGTTCTTCTCGGTCGAGCCGACCCACTTCGAGCGGAAGTTCTTCAGCGCCACCGCCGACAAGCCGGCCTCTTTCAGGAAGGCCTTGATGACGAAGGTCTTGCCGGCGCCCATCGGGCCGACGGCCAGCAAGCCCATCGGCGTGAGCTTGCTGTCACCTTCGCGCAGCGAGCGGGCGATCTCCATCAGCTCGCCGGTGATGTGGGCGCAGCCGCCCACCGCCGACAGGCCATGCTTCGGTTCGACGAACTCGATGAGGCCTGCGCACTCCTTCTCGATCAGCTCGCGCTTGCGGGCGTGGATCAGCCGCAGCACGTCTTCGTCGAGATCGGTGGAGGGCACGCTCCGGGTGGGCTCGACCAGCTTGACGATCTCGTCGGCCGTCATGCCGGCCGTGATGCCGGCAAAGCGCTTGGCACGCTCGGCGGCGTCGGGCTGGCCGGCCAGCAGTTGCAGGATCAGCGCCTCGCGATCAGCCTCGCCCATCGCGCTGTTGCCGCTGGCGCGCATGAGGCTCTCGATCTGCACCGCGCGCAAGCCGGCCAGGCGCTCCGCATAACGGCGCACCTGCGCGTCACCCAGCTTCGGGGCCAGGTGCCGCACGATCTGAACCCGCGCCGCGTCGTCCGGCATCGGCACCTCGATCGCTGCCACCTTCGGGTTGTTCAGCAGGCTCTGGTTCAAGGCCCCCAGCGTCTCCACCACGATGAAGGTGATGTTGTCCGAGGTGTTGAGCTGGCGATCGAGCGACCAGCGGTGGAAGAGGTTGCCGACCTTGCGGTCTTCGGACGAGACAAAGCCCGCCTCCTCGCCCGGCATCAGCGCATCCGCATACGGCACGAACACCGCCGTGCCGTGGTTCTGACGCAGATGCCGCTCCAGGCTGTGCAGCTGCGCCATCAGGTCGCCCGCCTGGTCCAGCTCGACCAGGCCTTTCAGACACTGAACTCCGAACTCGGCCGACACCTCCACCACCGTGGGCTTGGTCTCCTGCACGAACGAGCCGGTCAGGAACGCCTTCAGGTCGACGAACTGACCGCCGATCAAGAAGCTGTCGAAGACGTTGCGGTAGAGCACGAAGGTGGACGCCTCGCCCGCGAGGTACTTCTCGCGCAACTCGTGCGCCCAGCTGGGCAGCTCGGGCTTGCGGGCGCCGGCGGCGTTCAACTCGGGCATCTCAACTGCTCCTTGGGCCGGAAGGGAGCGCGGGGGCTCACAAGCTCTTGCCGCCTGCGGCGTTGTTCGCCTCCATCGCCTTCTTCATCTGCTCGAGCTGCGCGCGCGCGGTGACGGCGCCGGCGCTGCGGTTGAGCGACTTCAGGCGCTGGTCCAGATCGGACTCGCGCAGCTCGGAACCGAGCTTGGCTTCGGCCACGCGGCCCTTGATGTGCTCGCGCACGCCCGCCAGCGCCTGCACCTCGGCGTCGATCGACAGACCATCGAGCGATTCCTGGATCTTGATGCGGGCCTGGGCGCTCTGGAACTTGGCGATCATGCGGTCCTTCTCGGACTTCAGGCGATCGATCTCGCCCTTCATGTCGAGCAGCGAGGCCTTGGCTTCCTCGGCGTCCTTGTCGGCTTCAGCAAAGTCGGCCTCGAGGCCCTTGATGTCTTCGTCCAGCGCGTTCTTCTTCTGGATCAGCACCATGGCCAGGTCGTCCTGGTTGGTCGCCAACGCGGTGTTGAGCTGGGTCGACACCTGCGACAGCTCGGCCTTGGCCGTCTGCAGCCGGCCTTCCAGATCAAGGCGGCGGGCGATGATGCGGCCCGATGCCTGCTTGAGCTTGGTGTACTTCTCGGTCATCGACGCGATCGAGTTCTGGTAGGCGATCTCCGGGTGCTCCTTCTCGATATCGGTCACCCACAGTGCCACGAACCCGGTCCACAGGTTCCAAAGGCGGCTCATGATTGCGTTGTTGGCCATGGTCTCGGTCTCGCTTCCTCTGCTTGTCTGAACAACGCCGCCGGTCCGGCGGCACCTGGGTATCAATATGGGTGCATGGGGGTCAATGGCGCTGGCCCACGGCACGGCGGGACGCCGCCGCCTGGGCGGCCTCGTACTCGGCCGCCGCCACTCCCACGCTGGCCAGCTCGTAGGGGCGCTCGATGTCGAGCGCGGCCTGTTCGGCCAGCTTGAGCTTGGACACCGACTCTTCCAGCAACTGGCTGATGTTTCCGTCCCGTGGCGCGCTCATCACCATCTGGTACACCTCTTCCAGCCGCACCGGCATCGCCACCAGCGTAGCCTCCAGCGCGCTGCGGCGCGACGCGATGCGCGCCTGCCGCGCGAGCGCCTCTTCATACTCGGCCTTGGCGCGGCGCAACTGCACCTGCTCTTCCTGATCGAGGCGGCCGCTGTCCAGGCGCTCGTCAACGGCGCGCAGCTTGCGGTTCACGCTGGACACGAATTCGTGGCTCTGCGGGTTGCGCAGCACGGCGTCGCTCAGGCACATGCGCAGGTAATCGAGCGTCAGATCGTCCAATTGCTCGACTTCGCGTGCCGTCAAGCTGGTGCTGCTGTCGCTGGCGGTGCGGTAGAGCGACGCCACGCGCTGGCACATCTGCTCGAAGCTGCGCAGGTGGTTCGAGCCGCCGTGCGCATGCACCTCACGCAGCAACGTCTCCCGGCGCGCCTCGCGCTGCTCACGGCGCTCACGCTCGTTCACCGCGAGCTGAAAGTTCGGCAAGCCGGGCACGATGGCCAGGCCGATCATCTCGAGTGCGGCCAGGCCGAGCAGGCCGAGCACCAGCGCATCGCTGCCGAACGGAAACGAAGCCAGGACCGAAGCCGCCGTCACGCCCAGCACCAGCGCCTGGTTGCGCTTGTGCCAGAGAAACGCCTTCCAGTACGAAGGCTTGGCGTCGTCGCTCATGCCCGGGCGCCCTTCACACCGTCACCCGCAGGTTGCCGCGACCACCCGTGGCGCGCAGGTGGCCGACGATCTGCTCGTGCAACTGGCGCGCCTCGGCACTCATCAGCCAATCGGCGCTGCGCGGCTGGCGCAGCGGGATGTGGATGTCTTCGATGATGCGGGCCGGCTGGCTTGACAGCACGATGACACGGTCGCCCACCAGCAAAGCCTCGGTGACGTCGTGGGTGACGAAGACCACCACGCAGGGGTGCGCCGCATGCAGCTTGCACAGCAGCGACTGCATGTTGCTGCGGGTCTGCGCATCCAGCGCGCCGAAGGGTTCGTCCATCAGCAGCACCTTCGGCCGCAGCACCAACGCCCGCGCCAGTGCGACGCGCTGGTTCTGGCCGCCGGAGAGCTGCGACGGGTACTGGTCGCGCTTGTCGGCCAGCCCCACCTCTTGCAGCATCTGGTCAACCCGCTCGCGCGCTTCTTTCTCCGGCACCCGGCGCTTCCACTCGGCGAACGAGAACGGGTACATGACGTTCTGCCACACCGTGAGATCGGGCCGGTTGGCGTAGTGCTGGAACACCATCACCGTGTCGGGATGCGGCCCTTCACAGGGAACGCCGTCGATCTCGACCCGCCCGGAGGTGGGTGTTTTCACGTTCCACGGGCGCACGCCGCCCAGCATGCGCAGCAGCGTGGACTTGCCGCAGCCCGACGCGCCCAGCAGCATGTTGATCGACGGGGCTTCGAAGCTCAGCGACACGCCATCGAGCACCCGCAGCGTCTTGCCATCGGGCTGCAGGTACTCCTGCACGATGTCGGTCGCGGCCAGCAGGGGCTTGGCCTTCGACACGGCCGCGGGCGCAGCCACGGGGGGCACCGCGCTCATTCCTTGGTCTCCCATTTGTACAGCGCGCGCTTGAGCGCCATCAGGCCCTGGTAAGTGAGCAAGGCCACCGCCATGATGACGATGATGCCGGCGAAGACCTGGTCGGTCGCGCTCAGGCGGCGGGCGTTGGCGATCAACTGCCCCAGGCCCTCTTGCGCGTTAACGTACTCGGCCACGGTGATGTACGTCCAGCTCACCGACACGCCGACGATGATCGCGTCCATGATGCGCGGCATCGCCAGCGGCAGCAGCACCTTGCGGATGCACTCCCACGGCGTGGCACCGATGTCCTGCGCGCTCACCAGGTAACCCTCGGGCACCGCGCGGATCGCATCGCGCACCAGCGGGGTGAGGTAGACGATCGAGCCGACGAACAGGAAGGCGATCTTCATGAACTCGCCGATGCCGAACCACATCACCATGATGGGCAGCAGCGCCGCCACCGGTGCCGAGCGGAACGGGTCGATCAGCGGCGAGAAGACGGCATTGATGCGAGGCGACGCCCCCATCAAAACGCCCAGCGGGATGCCGATCACGATGACCAGGGCCGAGGCCGTGGCCACCCGACCCACCGACCACAGCGTGGCCGCCGCCAGCTGGCTGTGGCCCTCGTACCAGCCCAGATAGGCCAGCGCCTGGGCCACCGCCCACGGAGACGGCAACTGGTTCTTGCTGAGCCAGCCGGAGGCCGAGAGCAAGGTCCAAATCAACAACACCACCACGATGCTGCCCAGCCCCAGCAGCCGCTGCTGCGACACAGGCAGGGCGCGGTAGGGGTTCCAGAAGTCGGTCATTAGAGCCCCTCGTCCAACGAGTACGTTGGCCGATCCCCCGCGGGGATGCGGGCCGGCTTGGGAGCGGCCCGGCGCTCGGCCCGCCCGGGGAGCCCCTCGTCCAACGAGTACGTTGGCCGATCCCCCGCGGGAATGCAGGCCGGCTTGGGAGCGGCCCGGCGCTCGGCCCGCCGGTGGAGCCCCTGGTCCAACGCGTACGTCGGCCGATCCCCCGGGGGGATGCGGGCCGGCTTGGGAGCGGCCCGGCGCTCGGTTCGCCGGGGGAGCCCCTCGTCCAACGCGTACGCCGGCCGGCGCTGCAGGCCGCGCCGACGGGCGGTCCAACTCGGATGGCTCATGTTTACTTGCTGAAGACCGCGAGGCGGGTCGAGCGGTTCAGCGCACGGCAGGCATCCAGCGTCATGTCCGCGGCCTCCGGGCGGGTCTCGTCGCACAGCGGGCGCGAAGAGCCGTAACCAGTGACCTTGAGCCGGGCGCGGGGCACTTCCCACTGCTTTTCCAGGTAGTCGGCCACGGCGCGGGCACGGGCCAGCGACAAAGCCTGGTTGGCCCCGGCGGACCCGACCGAATCGGTGTTGCCGCCCACCTCGAAGTAGGCGCTGCCGTTGTTCTCGATGAACGGCACCATCTCCTTGTCGATCACCTGCTGCGCCTTCTTCGACAGCTCGAACGAGCCCGACGCGAAGTTCACCGACACCGGCTTGGTCACCTGCGCCGGCGCCGCCAAGGCCGCCGCCTGGCCCTTCTCGGTGAAGGTCTCGGTGGGCTTGACGGCCTCGGCCTGCGCCTGGGTGTTGCGCTGCAAGGCCTTCTTGATGAAGCGCAGGTCGATGCTGTCCTGCGGCGGGATGACCGGCGACTTCGGGTTGGCCAGCGACCCCTCGCCACGGTAGATCTGGTCGAAGCGGGCGTAGACGCGCTCGTAGTGGTTCACGCCACCCGCCAGGCCGAGGATGCGGGCGTTGTCGGCCAGGTCGGTCCACAACAGGTTGTTGAACAGCGACTTGATGAACGACGTGCCCTCCTTGGCCGCCAGCAGCTTGAAGAACTCTTCGGTCTCCACCAGCGCCTTGACGGCATTGTCCGGATTGGCTCGCGCCGCCGTCACGCCTTCCATCCAGCCGTCGACGAAGGCCTGGAACACCGGCTCGTTCTCGGGCTTGGCCAGCTCGCGCTGGTCGCACACCATCATGTCGTAGATCAGGTTGGTGGCCGTCTTGGTCGAGTAGACGACGTGGGCACCCTTGGTCTCGCGCAGCGCCAGCGAGAGGTCCGGGTCCCACAGCACGGCGGCGTCGACGTTGCCCGCGGTGAAGGCCGCGCGCACGCCAGCGGTGCCTTCTTCGGGCTTGATGAACACCGTCTTGATCTGCCTCTTCTGGCGCGCCGTCAGCGACGCGTTGTCGATCGCGTCGATCAGCATGCCGTGCGACGGCGTGTATTGCAGCAGCGCGACCGTCTTGCCGGCCAAGTCTTCGATCTTCTGAATGCTGTTGTCGCGCGCGATCACCGCGTCACCACCCTGGGTGTTGTCGACCAGCATCACGCCACGGCCATCGTGGCCCGAGTTGCGCAGGTTGGGTTGCTCCTGCGCCCAGAAGTCGGAGGTGCGCCACGCGCACTGGGCCGTCTTGGCCTCGAACAGCGTGGTCAGCGTCGGGATGTCGTCGTTGATGACGAACTCGACGTTCACACCCAGCTTGGCGTAGATCGAGCCAGGCTGCGTCTTCAGGCTGTTGCCGTTGGCCACCAGCGCCGGCGCGTAACCGTGGAAGCTCACGATGCTGACCTTCAGCGGGTTGCCCGGGCTGCCCAGCTTGCCGCCGGCGGCCGCAGCCGGGCGAGCCGGCGCCGCGCCACCGGCGTTGGCGTTGCCGCCGCCTGTGTCATTGGCCGCATTGCCACCGCCCCCGAGGGTGGTGCCCGCGACGGTGATGCCTTCTTTCTTCAGCTTGTCCTTCAGCACGAAGTTCCAGCCGATCGAGCCCACGAGGCCCAGGCCGATGATCAGAAGAAGGCCCTTGGTGAGGCCGGTCATCTGGTAAGCCATTCCTGCCGCTTCCTTGTCAGGTGAGGTTGTTCTTGAATTGCGCAATCAGGCCGCGCAGATCGGCGGCCGTGCGGGAGAGCATCGCCAGTTCCTGGGTGACGGCCTCCTTGCGGGCCTGCAGCGCCGATTCGACCGCCGCGGCCTCCTGGGCACCGCGGGTCACCTCGCGGGTGAGCAGCGCTTCAAGGTCGCTGATCTGGCGCTTGACTTCAGCCACCGCCGCCTCCTGGCGCTGGCGCAGCGCGGCCAGTTCGGCCTGCGCCTGTTGCTCGGCTTCGCCCAGGCCCGCGCGCAGGCCCGAGGCATGCTGCTCGATGGCGCTGACCTTGGCCGCCGCGTCGGTGAGCGGATCGTCGATCGTCCAGGACTCGTCGGCCGCGTCGATCGCATGGATCGTCTGGCGGCGCATGGCCTCGTCCATCGCATTCAGCCCAGCCACCAGTCGCAGCAAACGCTCGGCGGGGTAGTGGCAGGGTGGCACGTTGGCCGCCGCGTAGACCTGGTCCAGCGACTGGCCTTCGGCAGCGACGATGCCCGCGGCCGAGGCGCGAGGCCCTGGTGGGCTGCTCTCAGGCAGGCCGGGTGCGTCGGGCGCAGGGCTGCTCTCGGCGACCGGTTCCGGCGCCGCGGTGTCGTCGGCCGGGCCGTCCTGGCGAACCAGTCCCGCCCGTTCCAACAGGCTCATCATCCCCTTCATCGGCCCTCCTGCTCGCTCGATGCTGCTGAACGCAGCGCGAATCCTCTCACATCCGACTCCCGTGCCGCGGAGATGCCGCGACACCTGAGCGGCGTCAGATCAGGGCGGCATCCAGGATTTCAACCCAGTGCTTGACCGGACGGGTGCTCGCCGACTGCAGATGCTGGATGCAGCCGATGTTCGCCGAGACGATGGTGTCGGCCGCAATCGGCGCGAGCGCCTTCACTTTGCGGTCGCGCAACTGGGTGGACAGGTCCGGCTGCAGCACCGAATAGGTGCCCGCCGAACCGCAGCACAGGTGCGATTCCATCGGCGCCGTCTGCACATCGAAGCCCAGCGCCGCCAAATGGGTCTCGACGCCGCCGCGCAGCTTCTGCCCGTGCTGCAGGGTGCACGGTGGGTGGTAGGCGAGCGGGATCGGGGCGGTGTCGGGGCCGCGCCTCGCCGCCAGACGCGGCTGGAGCGCCGGCACCAGGTCGGGCAACAGCTCGCTGAGGTCTTTGGTCAGCGCACTGATGCGGCGCGCCTTCTCCGCGTAGTGGGGGTCATGGGCCAGGGCGTGACCGTACTCCTTCACCGTCACGCCGCAGCCCGAAGCATTCATGACGATCGCCTCGACCCGGCCCGCATCGGTGAGCCCCTCGACCAACGGCCACCAGGCATCGATGTTGCGGCGCATGTCGGCCAGGCCGCCCTCGTGGTCGTTCAGGTGGGCCCGGATCGCGCCGCAGCAGCCGGCATCGTCGGCCACGAGCGTCTGGATGCCGGCGGCATCCAGCACCCGCGCGGTGGCGGAGTTGATGTTGGGCATCATCGCCGGCTGCACGCAGCCCAGCAGCATCAGCACCTTGCGCGCGTGGGTGCGCGTCGGCCAACGGTGGGCCAGCGCGTCGGCCGGCGGCGGCACCTTGGCCTTCAGCGCCTCGGGCAGCAAGGGGCGCACCCACTGGCCCAGTGTCATCGCCGGCCCGAAGGCGGGAGACGGCAGCCCTTCCTTCAGCAGCCACCGGGTAGCACGCTCCGCGGTGGGGCGCTCGACCTTGGCCTCGACCACGCGTCGGCCGATCTCCACCAGCTCGCCGTAGCGAACGCCGCTCGGGCAGGTGGATTCGCAGTTGCGGCAGGTCAGGCAACGGTCGAGGTGCAACTGGGTCTGCCGAGTCGGCGCCGAGCCTTCGAGCACCTGCTTGATGAGGTAGATGCGGCCGCGCGGGCCGTCCAGCTCGTCACCGAGCAGTTGGTAGGTGGGACAGGTGGCGGTGCAGAAGCCGCAGTGCACGCAACTGCGCAGGATGGCCTCGGCCGCTTCACCGTCGGGCGTGCCTTGGAACTCGGGCGCCAGGTGCGTCTGCATGTCAGATCAGGTCGTAGACCAGGGTCCAGTAGTAGGTGCTGTCGATCCAGCGCGGGTTCACCGCCCGGGGCCCGAGCACGGCCAGCGCCTCGTCGCGCGAGGGAAAGTTCTTCATCACCTCGTGCCAACTGCCGTCGGCCAATGGGCGCTGCTGGTAGGTGTTGCCGTCGGCATCGCGGCGCGCAATCGGGCGCGTGCTGCCCGGCACCTCGCGGTTGTCGCAGAAGACCACCCGGGCACCGGGCTGCAGATGCTGATGCAGCGTCTGCAGCCAGGGGCCCAGCCGTGCCTTCGGAATGTGCGACCACCAGAAGCCGGCGAACGCGGCGTCGAAGCGATCGTTGTCGGCCAAACCTTCGAAGGTGTAGGCGTCAAGCCGGCGCAAGCTGACCGCCGGCGGCATTCGCCGTGTCCGGGCGATCGCCAGGGTCTCAGGGTTCACATCGGTGGCCAGCCAACGAAGGGCACGCAAAGCCGCATGGGGTGTCCACCAGCCGGTGCCGCAGGCGATCTCGAGCACGCTTCGACCTTCGAACCACGTCGGCAACGCCGCTTCCAGTCGGCGGATATCGGCTTGGCGCCCCGGCTTGGCATACACCTCGTCGTACTCGGCCGCCCGACGGGCGTAGTAGGCCGCCATGCTGTCTGGCGTGGCTTCGCCCGGCGATGACGATGAAGGGGTCAGCACAGGTTGTCCAGGCGGCCGGGGTTGAAGAGGCGGTGCGGGTCGAAGGCCGCCTTCAGCGCCATCTGGAGGCGACGCTCGGCAGCGGGCACCGGCGCGCAGGCGCCGCACGACTTGTCGCCCAGCCAGACCATGGCATGGCCATTCGCCTCGGCCGCCACGTCGCGCACGCGCTGCGCCGCCGCGTCGGTGACGAGCCAGCGTTGGCCGCCACCCCATTCGATGAGCAAGGGGCCTCCGAGCTCCAGGCGCGGTGCGGCGGGGGCCACGGACAGACGCCATAGACGCGCACCGGAGGCCACGGCCTGGCGGGCTTGGTCGAAGTATTCATCGCGCTGGTCGCGAAGGCCGTTCCAGAAGCCATCGGCCAGGTGCTCGGGGATGAGCTCGCCACCCAGGCGCTGGGTGGCGGAGGCGACCGCCGCCCGGGCGCCCTGCAGGCGCACGATCAGCGCGCCATCCCACCAGGCACTGGCCGACAGCGGCAGCGGCTGGCCGGCCCATTCGTTGACCCGGCGCAACGCGGTGGCCTGGTCGAGGTCGAAACGCAGTGTCTGCCGCGCTGGTGCCACCGGCAGCACTTTCAGCGACACCTCGGCGATCACCCCAAGTTGGCCCATCGAGCCCGCGAGCGCACGCGAGACGTCGTAGCCGGCGACGTTCTTCATCACCTGGCCACCAAAGCTCAGCACTTGAGCGCGGCCGTTGACGAGGGTGGCGCCCAAGAGATAGTCGCGCACGCCGCCCACGGCCGACCGCGCCGGCCCTGCCAGGCCAGACGCCACCATGCCGCCCACCGTGCCGGGGAAAGCGCCATTCGCCGAGGCGGCGGCCACTACGCCCAGGGGCGGCAGTCCCAAAACTGCGCCCAGGCGCGGCGGTTCGAAAGGCAGGCACTGGCCCTTCTCAGCCAGCGCAGCCTCCAACTCGGCCAACGGGGTGCCGGCGCGCACGGTGACCACCAGTTCCGACGGCTCGTAGGCGCTGATGCCGCGCAGCGGCTTCACATCCAAGGGCTCGCCCTGCGGTTCGCCACCGAGAAAGTCTTTCGTGCCACCGCCAAGGATGCGCAACGGACGTTGCGCCTGCGAGGCTTCGCGCACCGCCTCGACGATCGTCTGGAGGGCCTGGTCAACCATGGCGCCTCCTCGGGCCCGCGTTGCATGGCCATGCCGGCGACCTCGCGGCCCGGCAAGACCGGGTCAGGGCTGCACGCGCGCCACCGGATAAAGGCTGCCGGTGAACCGGAGGCTGGTGTACTCCAGCCCGAAGGGGTCGTAATAGCCCGCCTGCCCGCGGGGCGGCGCCCCCGCGCTGAAGTCGGCCGGCACCGCGCCCCGGCCACGGGCGGGCGGCGCTGCCACCACGCCGAAGCCCAGGTAGCCGCCCGGCCGCGCCACCCAAAGCTGGCTGCCATCGGTGGACAAGCCCGTGCTGGCCGGCAGGACGACGCTGTTCGCCCCGGTGGCATCGCGGTAGTAGACGACGTCCTCGTGGCGGCGCATGGTGAGATGCCAGTCCACCAGCTGGGCGGCGCCGATCGCACCCGTGCTGCCGTCGGTGGTGATGGTGCCCGCCACGGTCGCACCGCTGGCAAAGGTGATTGGCAGCACCTTGAACTGGGCACTGCCCGGTGCCGCCCGCGCCACCACCCGCCAACCCTGCGCGTCGACCGGCAGATCCAGGTACTCGAAGTCGGCGCCGTACTGGTAAAGCGCAAAGCCCATGCCCGGCGGCCAGCCGGCCGCGTAGTTGGCCAGGTGCACGCTCACCTCGGGCGCCACCGTGCCGAAGCTCAGGGCACCGCCCGCCCCATCCGCTCTCGCGGCGACACGCAGCTTGCGCCCATCGGCCGTGACCGCCACCCCCAGCACATTCTGCGGCGGTGCGTTCGCCGGCGTGTAGTCGTAGCGGGTCGTGCGGCGCAGCGTGATGCGCCAGCCCACGATCTGCGCCGGCGTCAGGGGCCCGACGGTGCCGTCGGTCGTCACCGTGCCGGTCATCGTCAAGCCACTGGGCAACTGGACCGGGGTGAGTTGAAAGTCCGCCGCGGCGGCCGAAACAGCCGTGGCCGAAAAGATCCAAGCGAACATGCACTTCATGGGTCGTCCTCCAGGGAGCCGACCCATCATGGCGCGTCGAAGACAGTGCGGCCTTACGCGAGATCAAAACCGCTCCAGTTCCGGGAAGGGCAGCAGCCCGCGCCGGACATGCATCTTTCCGTACTCGGCGCACCGCTGCAGCGTGGGCAGCAGCTTGCCGGGATTGAGCAGCTCGTCGGGATCAAAGGCCGATTTCAGCGCTTGCATCTGGGCGATCTCGTCCGGGCTGAACTGCACGCACATCGAATTCAGTTTCTCGACGCCCACCCCGTGCTCGCCAGTGACCGTGCCCCCCATCGCGACGCTGGTCTCCAGGATGTCGGCGCCGAAGAGCTCAGCGCGGTGGAGCTGGCCGGGATCGTTCGCATCGAACAGGATCAGCGGGTGCAGGTTGCCATCGCCGGCGTGGAAGACGTTGCAGCAGCGCAGGCCGTACTTCGTCTCCATCTCGGCGATCGCCATCAGGATGTCGGCCAGGCGCTTGCGCGGGATGGTCGAGTCCATGCACATGTAATCGGGGCTGATCCGGCCCGAGGCGGGGAAGGCGTTCTTGCGGCCGCTCCAGAACTTCAGGCGCTGCGCTTCGTTGGCCGAGACCTCGAGGCGGGTGGCGCCGCAACCCGAGAGCACCTGGCTCATGCGGCCGATCTCTTCCTCGACCTCTTCCGGCGTGCCATCGCTCTCGCACAGCAGGATCGCCGCCGCGCTGAGGTCGTAGCCGGCATGGACGAAGTCTTCCACCGCCGCGGTCATCGGCTTGTCCATCATCTCCAGCCCGGCCGGGATGATGCCGGCGGCGATGATCGCGGCCACCGCATCGCCGGCACGCCGGATGTCCTCGAAGCTCGCCATGATGCAGCGCGCCAGCGTGGGCTTGGGCGTGAGCTTGACGGTGACCTCGGTGATGACCGCCAGCAGGCCCTCGCTGCCGACGATCAGCGGCAACAGGTCGAGCCCCGGCGCATCGAGCGCGTCGCCACCGAACTCGACCGGCTCGCCCTCGATGGTGAAGCCGCGCACCTTCATCACGTTGTGCAGCGTGAGGCCGTATTTCAGGCAGTGCACGCCACCGGAGTTCTCGGCCACGTTGCCGCCGATGGTGCAGGCAATCTGGCTGGAGGGATCGGGCGCGTAGTACAGGCCCAGCGACGCGGCCGCCTCGCTGATGGCCAGGTTGCGCACGCCGCACTGCACCACGGCCGTGCGGCTGAGCTTGTCGAGCTTGAGGATGCGGTTGAACTTGGCCAGCCCCAGCGTCACTCCCATCGGGTGAGGCATGGCGCCGCCGGACAGCCCGGTGCCGGCGCCACGCGCCACCACGGGCACCTTCAAGGCGGCGCAGGTGCGCAGCACCGCACTCACCTGGGCTTCGGTCTCCGGCAACGCCACCGCCAGCGGACGCTGCCGGTAGGCGGTCAGGCCATCACACTCATAGGGCGTGGTGTCCTCGTCGGTCCACAACAACGCATGCGCCGGCAGCACGCCCTGCAGCGCGGCCACCACCTGGCGCTGGCGGTCAGCACGCGCCAAGGTCGGCAGCAAGGCCTCGGCCGCAGACGAAGGATCGGTCATCGCAGACATGGGCGGCGACTGTAGCAACCCCAACTGAATCGGGGCTGAAGACCAACGTTGCGACCGAATGGGTGCGGCCGAATCAGGCGCGCTTCCTCGCCGGGGCCTTCTTTGCGGGGGCCGCGCGGCCTGCCGCCTTGACGCCCCCTTCAACCGCCTTGGCAGCAACCTTGGAAGCCACCTTCACCGGCACCTGCGTGCCCAGCTCGACCGCCCGCTTGATCGTCTCGCCCGCGGCATCGAAGCTTTGCTTGACCATCGCGCCGGCCAGGTTCTTCGCCGCGTCGGTGGCGCTGTCCTTCAACGTGCTGGCCGCCAGCGACGTGAACTGCTTGGTGAGAGCGCCCCACCATTGCATCGGGTCGACCGTGCCCATCGGGGTGGCCACCGTGGCAGCCCCCGCCTTCGCGCCGCGTTTGGCGGCGGCCTTCTTGCCGGCCGGCTTGGCGGCCGGGGTGTCGTCGGCATCGCTGTCGGCCTCCGGCTCGACCTCCGGCACCTTCAGCTTGATCGAGTCGCGCAGCTCGCCCATCTGCACATTCATCGTCTTCAGCGTCGACAGGGTCATGCGCTGCACTTCAAGCGCCTGGATGGTGGCGCCGAGCATGCGGGCGTTCTGCTCCAGCCAGAACTGCACCGTGCGCAGTTCTTCAATGCGCTTTTCCAGCTCTTCCGGGTTGAGCGTCGGCGCGATCCACTGACCCATGTTGGGCAGGGCGGCGCCAGCGTTCTTCACCAGGCCCTGAAGGAAATCGAAGCCCGGAACCATCTTGGTGAAACCGGCGGCATCGGCCATCACTCGCCCCTTTTCGCTTGCTGGGATGACGACGATGGTACGCCCGGGGCGCCGCCAAGGCGCTACGGGTCGAACCCATGCGGACCGGGGTGTTTCTTCAGCGCGACGCCGAAGCCACGCCCGCCGGCTCGATGCGGCGGACCTCGAACCCGCGCGCCTGCAACAACGCCGGCACGCCCTGGTCGCCAATCATGTGCAGCGCCCCCACGGCCAGGAACAGCCGCTCGCCGGCTTCATGGCGGCGCTGCAGGGCATCGGCCATCGCGACGTTGCGGCCGTCGATCAGGCGGCGCATCAACGCGCGGTCGTCTTCGGTATCGACGCAGCGGCACCATTCGGCGTAGCTGCTCAGCTCCTTGAAGTCCGAGCGGGCCCAGGCTTCGGCCAGGCGTTCGAGCGTGGGCAAGGCACGCCCGCTCTCCAACTCGGCCAGCGCGTGGTCGACGAATTCTTCCGTCTCGGCGGCGGTGGGCTGCAACAGCAGACCGATCTGGCTCTCGGGTGATTCGAGCGACAGCACCGGCTTGGCCAGCACGCGCGCGTAGCCGGCGAGGAAGCCGTCGATGCCGTAGGCCGGCTCGAGCCCCGCCTGGCGGCCCACCATCACGGTGAGGGTGACGGCCTGCATCTCCGGTTTCAAGCCCGCCAGTTCAGGCCCGGCGCAGTTCTTGTCCATCTGCGCGCGCAGTCGGCGCTGCAGTACCGGCGGCAAGGCGCGCTGCTCGGGCCCGGCCGCCAACACGGCCATCAGGCGGCGCTGGATGTCCGGGTCCAGCATATCCATCTCCAGCGCGACCTTGTCGACGGCCGACAGCGCGTCGCGCACCTGCGGGCCGGGGAACATCCACGGCTTGCGCGCCACGTGCAGCGTTCCATACAGCCACGACACCTGGCCGCCCTTGCTGACGCGCCACAGAAACCCACGGTCCACCGCCTGCTGCATGCCGCGCTGCACCTCGTCGGCCGCCAGCGGCACCGGTTGCGGCGGGCAGCTCTGGGCGGCTTGCGCCGGCACCGCCCAACAGGCACCGAGTGCGGCCAGCGCCGCGATGATCCAACCCCACAGGCGTTTCATGCCGGCTCCACCACGGTTTGCTCGATCGCGCCGAACACGCTGTGCCCGTCGCGCCCCTTCATCTCGATGCGGATGGTGTCGCCGTACTGCATGAACGCCGTCTTGGCTTCACCCTGCTCGATCATTTCCAGCGCCCGCTTTTCGGCGATGCAGCTGTAGCCATGCGAGGCATCCTTGTTGCTCACCGTACCAGAGCCGACGATCGCGCCGGCGCGCAGGTGGCGTGTCTTGACAATGTGGGCGATCAGCTGGCCGAAGTGGAAGTTCATCTCCGGCCCTGCCTCGACCACGCCCACCTTGCGGCCGTTCCAGCTCGACTGCAGCGTCAGGTGGACCCGCCCGCCCTTCCAGGCGTCGCCCAGTTCGTCGGGTGTGACGGCCACCGGGCTGAAAGCCGTGGCGGGCTTGCTCTGGAAGAAGCCGAACCCCTTGGCCAGCTCGGCGGGCACCAGGTGGCGCAGCGTCCAGTCGTTGGCCAGCATCAGCAGCCGAACCCCCTCCAACGCCTGGGACGGCGTTGCGCCCATCGGCACATCCCCGGTGATCACGGCGATCTCGGCCTCGAAATCGATGCCCCAATCGACACTGGCCACCGGCACGTCGTCGCAAGGGCCGAGGAAATCGTCGCTGCCGCCCTGGTAGACAAGCGGATCGCCCAGGAACGATTCGGGCATCTCTGCGCCGCGTGCCTTGCGAACCAGCTCGACGTGGTTCAGGTAGGCCGAGCCATCGGCCCACTGATAGGCCCGCGGCAGCGGGGCCATGCACATCGCCGGGTCGAACGGGAAGGCGTGGCGGGCCTTGCCCTGGTTCAGCGTCGTCGTCAGGTCCTGCAACTGGGGTGACAGGAAGTTCCAGTCGTCCAGCACCTGCTGCAGCCGCGTGGCGATGCCGGTGGCGTAGTGCGCGGTGGCGAGGTCACGCGAAACGACGACCAGTTGGCCGTCGCGTGAACCGTCCTTGTAGGTGGCGAGCTTCATGGGTGTGATCGGGTGCCGCACGATCGGCGGCCAGAACTGATGGCACCATTGTGCCGATGCCCTGGCCCGTCTTCGGTTTTCCCGTTTCCTCGCAGTTGCCGGCCCGCCCCTCGGCGGTCCATTGGCGCCGGCGTGGGCAGGTTGGCGGGCTGGCTTTGGCCGTGCTGGGGGCACACCTGTGGTTGATCGGGCCGATTCAGCAGCCCATCGGCCGGACACCGGGTGAGCCACCGACCATCCAGCTGGTCACGCTGCCGCCAGCGCAGGCCCCGCGGATCGAACCCGAGGGGACGGCGGCGCCTGAATCCGCCGCACCTGCGACCACGTCCGCACCCACGCCCGCACCCACGCCAGCGAAACCGCCCGCCGCCCAGCCCCCGCAGGAAGCGCCCGCACCGCCTGAGACGGCCCCGGCACCCACCGAGCCCGCACCGGCAGCGGAGCCCCCGGTGGCAGCGCCCTCGCCCACCGATGGCCCGATCGACTGGGCGGCAGGCCCTCCGCCGCCGGACCCGGTGTCGGGCACCGACTCCCCGGTGGAGCTGCCCGACATGGTGACGGCCGCGCCCGTGCCGGGTACCGTGGCGGGTCAACAGGACGTCGACGGCGGCGGCCGCCCGCCGATCTACACCACCCAGCGGCCGGAACAGGCGTTCAAGCTGGACTACCGCATCGAACGCGGCGACGACGCCGGCACCGGCCAACTGAGCTACGAGTTGCGCACGGGCGGCGTCTTCGTGGCCCGCTTTTCGGCCGAGATCAAGGGCAAGGTGGTGCACGACTACGTCTCGCGCGGCTTCTTCAACTCGGCCGGCTTCGCGCCCCAGCGCATGGTGGAGCGCCAGCGCGGCGTGGAGACGCGGGCCATCAACTTCCAGCGCGAGCAGGGGGTGATCACCTTCTCCGGCTCGACGCGTGCGATCGCGCTCTATCCCGGCAGCCAGGACCGGACCAGCGTATTGCTTCAGTTGGTGGCGATCGCACAGGCCCAGCCGGAGGGCCTGCGCAGCGGGCAACGCATCCGCCTCCAGGTGGCCACCCTGCGTGGCGTGGCCGACGAATGGAGCTTCGAGGTCGTGGGCGACGAGGTGGTGCAGCCGGGCGGCAGCCCGATTCCGGTGGTGCACCTCAAGCGCGAGCCGGCCGCCCCGTTCGACCAGCGTGTCGAGCTGTGGCTGGCCCGGCAGGCCGGCCATCTGCCGGTGGGCATCCGCTTCACCCAGGTGCCCGGCCGCTTCAGCGAAGCCTACTGGCTGAGCAGCCCCCTACCGCCGCCACCGGCGGCCTCTGCGCCGTCCACGCCCTGAGGGCGGCCCAGGCCCGTGAGGCGATCTCAGGGCTTGAATCGGGCGGGTCGGCCTCCATGTGCTTGGCATGGGGCCTGCTTCGCCCCGCCGTTCAAGGAGCTCAACGCATGAACCTGGTCTACAACTCCGACAGCTTCGCCGTGGTTCAAATCTCGCTGGAGCAGGCCGACGACATGCCCAGCAGCAGCGCCGAAGGGGCGTCGACCAGCCATGCCGAAGTCGTTCGCGGGGGCTACGAAATCGTCGACAAGGCGGCCAAGAAGGGCATCTTCATCAAGGGCGCCCTGGCCGAACGCTTCCGCGAAGGGGTGGAAGCGCTCGCCGGTGACGGCGAGCCCAGCACCGAAGACATCGATGACTACATCGCCGGCTACACCCAGTTGGCCCAGCAGCCCTTGATCCTGCACTGACCGGCCCCGAACGCCCCGGTGCGCGGCGGGGCTTGCCCTGCTGCGGCGGCTGCGCCAAGATCGACGGCACTTCGACGGCGGCGGCGCAGGCACGCGGCCGCCGCCGGTGGAGGAGCCGAAGTGGTCAAGCGTCTAGCCGATGCACGCGTGGTGCTGTCTCCCGGCCTGGCTGATGCGCCAGTGCTGGATCGGCTGTGCACGCATTTCGTGTTGACGCTCACCCTGGCGCAGGCCGGGCGCCTGAACCTGCGCCGTGACTGGGGCGGGCTGATCGGCCTGACCGGGCGTCACCTCGTCTGGCCGCCGGCGGTGCTGCATCGGCTGCGCGCGTTCCTGCAGCGCCGTTGCATCTCGAACAGCCACTGGGCGGGCCACGAGAAGCTCTCCGACGACGCCTTCATCGCCCGGCACGGCGCCTGGCACGGCCCCTACGAAGAGGGCTCGCTCTTTTTCTACATCGACGAGTACATCAAGGACGCGCCCAAGGATCTGCTGGCCACGCTGAACACCACCGCCGAGTGGCTCGATCGCGACCTGAAGAAGCAGGCGACGCTGGTCGAGAAAAACATCGACGCGCTGGCACAACTGCTGCAGCTGAATCCGGCCGAGCGCGCGCTGCTGCTGTACGGCACGCTGGCGCGCTATCAGCGCGAGCTGCGCGGCCTGCTGGTGGAGTTCAAGGTGTCCAATGCCCAGGAGGCGTTCGCGATGCTGGCGCACGTGGCAGGCGTGGACGAACGCGAAGTGGCCGAGGCGCTGCGCGCCGGCTCGCGGCTCGAGCGCATCGGCATGGTCGAGAACCTGATCTCGGAGCACAACATCACCGATCTGGCCGATCTGATGAAGGTCAGCGAACAGCTGCCGCCGGTGCTGATGCGCGAATACCGCGATCCGAGCGACCTGATGGCAGTGTTCACCCGCCCCGCGCCGCGCACCGGCCTCGTGCCTGGTGATTTCGAGTTCGTGGCCGAAGAGGTGAAGGTGCTGTGCGCTTTGCTGCAGCGTGCGGTTGAGCGCAAGGCGCCGGGCGTGAATGTGCTGCTGTACGGCCCACCGGGCACGGGCAAGACCGAGCTGGCCAAGGTCTGCGCCCAGGCGGCCGGTCTGGAGCTCTACGAGGTGGAATACGCCGACCGCGACGGCAACTCGCTGACCGGCCGCGACCGCTACCGCTCGCTGCAGATCAGCCAGGTGTTCCTCAAGGGCAGCGTCCGGGTGGCCCTGCTGTTCGACGAGGTGGAAGATGTCTTCCCGGCCATCCCCAGCGACACGGCCCAGCTGATGGCACGGCTCGATGCGGGCGATGGCGCGTCGTCGGCCAGCGTGAGTGGCAAGGCGTGGGTGAACCAGATCCTGGAGGCGAACCCGGTGCCTGTGATCTGGATCACCAACCGCATCGAGCAGATCGACCCGGCGTTCCGCCGCCGCTTCCAGTACCACCTCGAGCTGAAGTCGCCGCCGCCCGGTGCGCGCGAGGCGCTGGTGGCCCGGGCCCTGGCGGGCACGCAGGTCAGCGAAGGGTTCGTCACCCGGCTGTCCAGCCGGCGTGGGTTGACGCCAGCCCAGATCCGCACGGCAGCGCGGTTTGCCGAGCTGGCCGGAGCCCCGGACGAGGTGGAAAGCCTGATCGAGCGGCAACTGGCGCATGCCGATCTCGCGCTGGGCAGCGCCCACCAGCGCGAACGGGGTGCCCGCGCAAGCGTGACTCAGTACGACCTGGGCCTGCTCAACGTCGAGTCGCGCTTCGGCGTGCCACAGGTGGTGGCGGCGCTGCAGCGCCGTCCGCATGGTGCGTTGTGCTTCTTCGGCCCGCCGGGCACGGGCAAGACGGCCCTGGCCGAGCACATCGCCAGCGCACTGGGTCGGCCGCTGATGGTGCGCCAGGCCAGCGACATCATGAGCAAGTTCGTCGGCGAGACCGAGGCCAACATGGCTCGCATGTTCGACGAGGCGGCCAACGAAGAAGCCGTGCTGCTGCTCGACGAAGCCGACAGTTTCCTGCGCAGCCGGCGCTACGCCGAGCGGCACTACGAGGTCAGCGAAGTCAACGAGATGCTGCAGGGCATGGAGCGCTTTCCGGGTGTCTTCATCTGCACCACCAACCTGTTCGAAGACCTGGACGAGGCTGCGCTGCGGCGCTTCACCTTCAAGATGCGATTCAGGCCGCTGCAGCAGGAGCAGCGGCTGGCGATGTTCACCGCGGAGGCGCTGGGCAGCGACGCCGCTGCCCTCACCGACGAACAACGGCAGCGGTTGTCGGCCCTGGACGAGCTGGCGCCGGGCGATTTCGCCGCAGTGCAGCGCCAGGCCGACGTGCTGGGCGCCCCCTTCACCGCCGATGAATTCCTGGCTCAGCTGGAAAGCGAGCACCGGGTGAAACCCGAGGTGCGTCACCGCAGAGCGGCGGGTTTCACGCAAACTCCATGAATGTTTCAGGCACTGACGACGTGCCTGTGTGCCTCGGGCCAATAATGCCCGCGCCCCGCCCGCCGCCGCCACCCGCCCCGCATGCCCGCGCCACAAGCCGCCGAACTGGTCCACGCCCTCGCCGCCCCTGAACTGCAGGGGCCGACCATCGCCGGCTCGGCCCTGCTGGCAGGCCTGATGTTCGGGCTCATCGGGCATGGCCTGCGCAAGATCCGCTCGACCGACACCGTCACCGCGCTCGGCTGGTGGGGCGCCGGTGCAGCCGCCGGCGGCGCCGGTTTGTGGGCCCTGCACTTTTTCGCCCTGACGGGCCTGGGTCTGCCGTGGGAGCCGCACTTTCGCGGCTGGCACATGGCAGGCAGCGGCCTGGCCGCCGCGCTTGGCCTGGCGGCGATGCTGTCGACCGCGCGCTTGCGGTGGAGCGATACGGCCCGCCAGGTGATTCAGGGGCTGGGCCTGGGGGTCTTGTGGGCGTTGATGCAAACCCTGTCGGTGGCGAGCCTGGCCGAGCCCCCCATGGCCAGCGCGGCCGGGCCAGGGTGGCCGCTGCTGGCGCTGGCCGGCGTGGCCGTCGCGGCCACGGCCGCCCTCGGTCTGGCGTTCAGCCCGCGGTGGTCGGCCCTGGGCCCGTTCGGGCTGCGGCTGTTCCTGGGGGCCACGGGCTTCGCGCTCGCCTCCGGCCTCACCCAGGCGCTCACACTCGGCGGCCTGGGCTTTGTTGAAACGCCACGCCCGACCGGTGTGCTGCTGGTGGACGTCGATGCCTTGCAATGGGCCTGCGCGGCCGGCGCCTTCGCGGTGCTGCTGGGCCTGTTCGGCGTGCTGATCGATTCCCGCGCTTCCTACCGCAATCGCGCCCTCGCCTCATCGCTCAGCGAGGCCAATCGACGCCTGCGCGAGCAGGCACTGACCGACCCGCTCACGAAGCTGCCGAACCGCCTGCTGTTCGAAGAGCGCCTGGCCAACGCGCTGGAGCTGGTCGACGACCCCTCCGCGCCGCCGGGCGGCAATCTGGCGGTGATGTTCATCGACCTCGATGGCTTCAAGCCGGTGAACGACTCGTTCGGCCACAGCGCGGGCGACGCCGTGCTGCGCGAAATCGGCCGGCGTCTGCAAGGCCTGGCCCGCCAGTCGGATGTGGTGGCCCGGGTCGGTGGAGATGAATTCCTGCTCCTGGCTGAGCGGCCCGGCTCCACCCTGGCCGCGGGTCAGTTGGCGCAACGCGTGCTGCAGTGTCTCGCGCAGCCCTGCCGCCTGCCCAACGGCGCCGAGGTGCGCCTGTCCGGCTCGATCGGCATCGTGATGTATCCCGATCACGGCCCCTCACAGAAGTTGCTGGCACGCGCCGATGCGGCGATGTATGCGGCCAAGCGTGCAGGCGGCTCGGGCTTCGCCATTTTTGAGCCGAGCATGGAGCAGGACAGCCGCGCCCAGCTCGAGCTGCAGCACGACCTGCGCGGCGCCATCGAGCGCGGGGAGCTGGTGCTGTACTACCAGCCCAAGATCGACGGCCGCTCCGGTCAGATCACGGGTGTCGAGGCGCTGGTGCGGTGGCAGCACTCGAGCAAGGGCGTGATCTCGCCGGCCGTGTTCATCCCGATCGCGGAGCGGTTCGGCCTGATCGGTGCGTTGGGCCAGTGGGTGATCGATGAGGCCTGCCGCCAACTGCGGGTGTGGCTGGACCAGGGCCTGCGGATGCGCGTGTCGATCAACATGTCGGCCCACCAACTGCGGCAAGAGAACCTCGTGCAGCGCATCCGGCGGTCCTTGCATGCACACACGGTCGACCCCGCGCTGCTGACGATCGAGATCATCGAGTCGGTGCTGATGGAAGACGAAGCGGTGCGCGCCTTCGCCGGGCTGGCCCAGCTGGGCGTTTCGCTGTCGATCGACGATTTCGGCATCGGCTATTGCAACTTCGCTTTGCTGCGGAAGTTGCCGGTGACCCAGCTGAAGGTCGACCGCAGCCTGTTCACCGACATCCAGCACAGCTCGGATGCGCTGGCCGTGGTCGACGCCATCGTCAAGATGGCGCACGCGTTGGGGCTGCGGGTGGTGGCCGAGGGCGTGGAAACCGACGCCCAGCGCGACATGCTGCTGGCCCTGCGTTGCGACGAGCTGCAGGGCTACTTGTTCGCCAAGCCCATGTCGGCCGAGCGCCTGACGCTGTGGGCCATGGGCGATGAAGGCGTGCACATCACCGACTTCCGGCCCTCCATCTACGCCGCGGCGCCGCAGACGCTGCAGTGAGCCGAAGCACCGCGGGCGCGGTGCCGCACCCTTGGGGCCCCGGTGGCGCCCATCAGGCCCCAGGCGGCCTACGTCCCCGGTTCAGGCGACGCCGGCGCGACCGGTGCAGTGTTTGATGCTAGGCGGAACTGAAGAAAACCGATGGGTTTGGTCGTCTGGCGAGGCGCAAACCACAGCGATGCCCGGTGGCATCGCGAGGATTTGCAACGACGCCGGGCGGCCAAAAGCACGGTTTTATGTTCCGCATAGCGTCGAACACTGCACCAGCCGATCAGGCCACCTGCAGCGCTTCGACTTCCAATGCGGCCTTCTTGCCGCGGCGTGGGCGAGCCACCTTCAGATCGCCAGCATCCGCGGCGTCGGGCGAAGCCGCCAGCAGCGTGTCCGCGGCAGCATCGGCGCCAGCGACTGCGCGCTTCTTGCGCTTGCCGCCCGCGCGAGCCGGTGCCGGGGCGGATCCGTCGGCAGCGGCCGTGGTCTCGGCCAATGCCCGTTCGGCCAGCACCGCCTGCTTGACCTTGCCCTTGGCTCCCTTGGGGAACTGCGCCTTGATCTCGGCGCGTTCGGCCAGGTACGCCGCCGCCTCTTCCTCCGTCATGCCCAGGGTCGAGAACACCCGAGACACCTCGGCCAATGGGGTGGCGTTGGTGAAGCTCTGCACCAGTTGGCCGCGGCGGCCGCCGATCAGCAGCTCGATGCGACGCGCACGGTGGTTGTAGAGCAAGGCGAAGCGCTGCTCGCCGATGCGGAACCAGATCACGTTGCCGCCGGCCCCTTCTTTCTCGTTGACCCGCACATGGTCACCCGGGTTCTTGCGCCAGAGGATGCCGCCGGCGATCGCCAGCAGCACCTCGTTGACCTCGCCCGCGTGATGATCCGAGCGCTGAAACACGCCGAGCAGGTGCTCCTGCAGGTCGTCGACACTCTTCAACGGAATGGCCATCCACATCCCCCTCGTACATGGGCCCTTGCCCGGAGCGCGTCGCGCCGCGGGCAAGCTCGTGAACGTCCGACTTTGCCGAGGTTCTCGGCGAAGTCAACACCCCTAGATCGAGGGGTGTTCAGGCGCGTCGCTTGCTCACGGCGGCAGCGAGCTCGCGCAGCACGGGCTCGGTGTCCTGCCAGCCCAGGCAGGCGTCGGTGATCGACACACCGGGCTTCAGGGCCTGGCCGGGTACGAGGTCCTGCCGGCCATCTTGGAGGTGACTCTCGATCATCACGCCGGTGATGCGGCGTTCGCCACCCGCGATCTGGGCGGCCACATCGGCGCCGACCTCGATCTGCCGCCGGTGCTGCTTGCTGGAGTTGGCGTGAGAGAAGTCGACCATGACCTGCTCGCGCTGGCCCGAGGCCCGCAGCACGGCACAAGCACTCTCGACATCGGCGGCGCTGTAGTTGGGCTGCTTGCCGCCGCGCAGGATGACGTGGCAATCCTGGTTGCCGCGCGTCTCGAAGATCGCGGCCTGACCCATCTTGGTCATGCCCATGAAGGCGTGCGAAGCACTCGCCGCCACCACCGCATCGGCCGCCACCTTCACGCCGCCGTCGGTGCCGTTCTTGAAGCCCACCGGGCACGACAGGCCCGAAGCCAATTGGCGATGGCTCTGGCTCTCGGTGGTGCGCGCACCGATGGCGCCCCACGACACCAGATCGGCGATGTACTGCGGTGACAGCAGGTCGAGGAACTCGGTGCCCGCGGGCAGCCCGATGGAGGCGACCTCCAACAGCAATTGCCGGGCGCGTCGCAAGCCCTCGTTGATGCGGAAGCTGCCGTCGAGCCGCGGGTCGTTGATGAAGCCCTTCCATCCGACCGTGGTGCGAGGCTTCTCGAAGTAGACGCGCATCACGATCAGCAGACGGTCGCTCAGCTCGTCGGCCAGCACCTTCAGGCGCTTGGCGTACTCGATGGCCTGGTCGTGGTCGTGGATCGAGCACGGCCCCACGACGGTGATGAGGCGATCGTCCCTGCCGGCGAGCACCTCCGAGAGCTGCCGCCGCGCCGACTCGACCAGCGCCTGGGCCGACTCGGGCATCGGCATCTCGTCTTGCAGCAACGCGGGAGAGATGAGCGGCCGCACGGCACCGATGCGCACGTCGTCGACCCGTGTCGAGTCGTGGGTGACCTGCGCGTCGGCGGCCAGCAGCGGCGAAGCGCCGCCCACCTCGTGGTCGTGTTGCCAGTCATCGGGTCGGTTCACGGTCTTGCTCCTTGCGGCCGGTGTCTCGTGGGCCGGGGTGAGCCGGCCGGGACCGGTGATTATCGGCGGCGTGGGACACTGACCCGATCGCACAGGAGAAGCCCACGATGATCCTCGAACATGCCGACATCCGCATTGCCCCCGGCCAACAGGCCGCGTTTGAAGAAGCGATCCAACGCGGCCTCAAGACGGTGATCACCCGCGCCCAGGGCTTTCGTGGGGCGAAGGTACAGCGAGGCATCGAGCAGCCCGAGCGCTATCTGCTGCTGATCGAGTGGGACACGCTCGAAGACCACACCGTGGGCTTTCGCCAGTCGCCGCTGTTCGCCGAGTGGCGCGCCATCGTCGGCCCGTTCTTTGCGGCCCCGCCGGTGGTCGAGCACTTTCAGCTGGGCGTCGATGTCCCGGTCTGATGGGGCCTGCTGCCCCCGCAAATGCAACGGGCCCGTCAGGCGGCTGCGCGCCTGACGGGCCCGCCCAGGGCAGGTGGCTTACTGCTTGACCGCCTCGACCTGGATCACCAGGCGCACGGCGTCGGGGAAGCCCCAGTCGAGACCGTACTTCACGTCGTACTGGCTGCGGGTGATGGTGGTCTCGAAATCGCCGCCGCAGACTTCACGCTTGAGCATCGGGCTCTGGTAGCAGTTGAAGTTGGTGGCCTTCAGCGTGACCGGGTTGGTCTTGCCAGCCAGCGTGAGCGTGCCCGCCACTTCGCTGACCTTGTCGCCGTTGAAGGTGAACTTGTCGCCGACGAACTTGGCCGTCGGGAACGCTTCGGTCTTCAGGATCTCGGCGCTCTTCAGGTGTTTGTCAAACGCGGCGCTGCCCGAGTTGATCGAGGTGGTGTCGATCGTGATGTCGACCTTGCCGGACTTGCCTGCACGGTCGAACTGAACCGTGCCTTCCTTCTTGTCGAAGCGGCCACGGTTGGTAGACGTGCCGAAGTGCGAGATCTCGAACGTCACGTAGGTGTGCGTCGGCTCGATCGTGTAGGTGGCGGCCTGGGCTTGGGCGCCGGCAGCGGCGATCGACAGCAGGGCGCCAGCAGCGGCGGCGATCATCGAGGTCTTGGTGTTCATCTGTGGAGCTCCGGAAAGGAACGGGGTTGGAAATCGAAATGGGTGGGCGAAACGGGTGGGTGGCGAGAAAGCGGCGCTCGGGATCAGAGCGGCGCCATGCCGGTGACGGCGAGCTTGAACTTCACCTGCACGTCGTTGGCCACCATCGAGGTGTCGGACCATTCGCCTTCACCGATTTTGAAATCGAGGCGCTTGATCGTGAATGCGCCGGTGGCCATGGTGACGCCACCGGCGCCGGCCGCCAGCGACACCGGGACGACGACGTCCTTCACGCTGCCCTTGATCGTCAACTTGCCGGCGACTTCGTACTTGCCGCCGCCCAGGCCCTTCAGGCTGCTGGACTGGAAGGTCGCCTGAGGAAACTTGGCCGAGTTGAACCAGGGTGCCTTGGGCACCTCGGCATCGGTCTCGGGCGAGCCGAAGCTGGCGCTGCCGGTGTCGATGGTGAAGCTGACGCTGCCGGCCTCCGGCTTTTTCGGGTCGAAGTTGATCTGGGCGTCCCATTTGCGGAACTTGCCGTCGACGGGCACGCCCATCTGCTTGGAGGTGAAGCCGATCTCGCTCTGGGCGGGAACGACCTTCTGCTGGGCCATGGCGATCGAGCTGGCCAGCAACAGCGGCGCGGCGGCCCACAGCATCGAGAAAGAGCGGGAAGAGGCGTGGTTCATGTCGGCCTTCGTTGGTCGTTCGAAAAAGTTGATCACCGGCCCGGCCGCATGCGGTTGAGCAGGCCGTCGCGATCGACGAAGTGGTGCTTCAGCGCGGCGCCGATGTGCAGCAAGACGAGCAGGCAGAGGATCCACGCCAGCATCTCGTGACGCTCTTTCATGACCTCGGCCAGCGCCTTGTCGACGGACACGAAGTCCGGCAACGGCAGCACACCGAACCAGACGATCGGGAAGCCGGCCGCCGAGCTGTACGCCCAGCCGGCCAAGGGCACCAGGAAGAACAAGGCGTACAGGGCCCAGTGGGTCAGGTGGGCCAGACGCTGTTGCCAGCGCGGCCCCGGCGCGTCTGCTGGCGGGCGGTGGGTGAGGCGCCAGACCAGCCGCAGCACCGACAGCGCCAGGATCGTCACGCCGGCCCACTTGTGCCAGTTGAACAGCTTGAGCCGCGTCGGCGACATGGGCAGATCGCTCATGTACAGGCCGACACTGAAGCAGACGATGATCATCAGCGCCAACAGCCAGTGGAAGCCGATGGCGACGCCGCCGTAGCGGGTGGAGGTGGAAGAAGTGGTGTCCATCGTGGGTCCGAAGTGTGTCGACGGTGCCGCGGTCGTCGGTTCAGCCTGATTGAGGCGGCATTTCAGTTTTGCTGAATGAGGAATCGTCCGTCGACGAATCACCGCGCTGGCGTCAGGGTGGTGTCGGCCCCCGGCGGGTCGAAATGGGCCGCGCGGACGGGGTCGACCAGCAAGGCCTCGAAGGCGGGTCCCAGCCGCTGGGCTTCTTCGGCGGGAAGCAGTTGGTGCCGCAGCGCGAAGTCGAGGGTGGCCAATGCCGCGTCGGTGGTCATGTCACCGCCGGCTGCGCATTGCAAGGCGTCGGCGATCGGCAACAGTCGGTGCTCGGCCACTTCGCCATCCTGGTTCTGCGGCACGCGTCCAGCGGGCAGGGCCAGGTCATACGCATACAGCCACTCGTGCTGCCAGCCTTCCGGGATGTCGCAGGCCAGCTCGATCACCCGCCCGGCCGTCAGGCCCTGCAGCTCGGGCATCTGCAGCCCGGCCTCTTCCCAGGCCTCACGGCACACGGCCTGGCGCGGCGATTGCCCATGCGGGACGCCTGAGCCCACCAGATTGTCCAGCCGGCCCGGGTCGGTCGGCTTGTTCCACGCCCGGCGAGCGATCCACAGCCCCGCGGGGCGGCCATCGTCGCCCGCCACGTACCCGTTGATGTGGGCGCCCAGCGTCTGCGCGCCCCACCAGCGCGACGACGCGCGTTCGATCACCGCCACCATCGCCCCGTCTTCGTTCCACAGGGCGAACGGCTCGTCGCGCCAGGCGCGTATCGAGCCTCGCTCGCGCAACGCGGCGTTCACCTCGGCGAACACCGCCGGGCGCTGCTGGGGCGACACCGTCATCGTCCAGGCACCGTGATCGACCGGCTGGAACCAATGCGGCCATGCCGCCAAGGCTCGGGCCTCGTCGGCGGCGATCGAGCCCGCACGTCGGCCCTCGACATAGAACCCGCAGCGGGCCCCGCGCTCGCTGCGACGCGCCAAGCGCAGACACTCCCAGTTCATCGATTCGCCGCCCACAGGTTGATGGCCAGCCCCCCCATCACCAGCCCGGCCGCACCGAGCTTCCAGGCAGGCAGGGCCTCGCCGAACGCCACCGCTGAAGCCCCCATGCCGAACACGGGCACCAGCAAGGCCGCCGGTGTCACGGTGGCTGGCGGGTGCCGCGCCAGCAGCCAGTTCCAGGCACCATAACCGAACAAGGTGTTGCCAACGGCCTGCCACGCCACCGCCGCCCAGGCCGCCGGGCTGGCAGCGATGACGGCGTCGCGCGCCACGTCGAAGCCGCCGTCGAACGCCATCGACAGGCCCACCAGCGGCGGCACGGCGAACAGGCTGGACCAGACCATGAAGCCCAACACGTCGACCCTGCCCGCCTGGCGTGCGATGCCATTCGCCAGAGCCCAGCAGAACGCCGCAGCCAGGACCATCCCCAGCCCAGCCGGGCTGATGCCCGCGCCGCCCTGGTGTGCGCGCCAGCCGATCCACGCCATGCCCGCCACGGCGAGGGCCAAGGCGCCGAACTGAGCCAGCTTCAAACGCTGGCCCGCCAGGATGATGGTGAAGAAGACCTGGGATTGCACCACCAGCGAAGCGAGGCCCGGCGAGATGTCGGCCTTCATCGCCAGAAACAGCAGGCCGAACTGCCCAGCGCCCAGCAGCACGCCGAACGCGGCGAGCCGCCACCACGGCGTCGACGGCCGGCGAATGAAGAGGAGAAACGGCAGCGACGACAAGGCGAAGCGCAGCGCGGCGAGAAGAAAAGGCGGCAGCTCGGCCAGGCCCCACTTGATCACCACGAAGTTGGTGCCCCACACGGCGACGACGGCCAGGGCGAGGGCAAGGTGGGCGATGGGCATGGGGCGGCAGTGTAGGCACCGATGCGCGGCCGCGTCGGTGGCGGGGCATCGCCACGACGCCGCCTGGTCTGCATCACCCACAATCCGCCTCATGGCAACCTGCTTGATCCCCATGTCAGCGCAGGCCTATGCGCGCTTCCACGAAGACGCCGTGGCCACCTACGCCCAAAGCAACATCGAGGCGGGCCGCTGGCCCGTTGAAGGGGCCTTGGACCGATCGCGGCAAGAGCACGAGAAGCTGCTGCCGCAGGGCTTGCAAACCCCTGGGCACCACCTGTTCACCATCCACGACGACGAGGCGGGCGAAGACGTCGGCGTGCTGTGGCTCGCGGTCACCGAGCATCCCACCGGGCGCTCAGGCTATGTCTATGAGGTGAGTGTGTCGCCGGCCCACCGGCGGCGGGGCCATGCCCGCGCCGCCTTTGTGGCGCTCGAGCGCGTTGGCCAGGAGCTGGGTCTGGCAGACATCGGTCTGCATGTGTTCGCCAACAACCCGGGTGCTCAAGCGCTGTACCGATCGCTGGGCTACGAGACCACGGGCATCAACATGCGCAAGCGGCTGGGTGGCTGAGCGCGGAAGATGAATGGCGCGCGCGTCGCCGCGTCAGATCGTCAGCGGATCGACATCGATGGCCCAGCGCACCACGCCCTTGTGCTGGGACCGCAGGCTCGGCAGGCCATGCACCCATTGGGCGAGCAAGCGCTGCAACGGGCCGCGCAGCGCCGACTCGACCAGCATCTGGCGCCGTTCGTAGCCCGCGACCCGCGCCACATGGGGCGGCACGGGCGCGTACAGGCTGATCTGCTCGCCCACGCCGAGTTCATCCGCCCAGGTCCTCGCCTGCTCACGCGCCGCGCGCAAGAAGCCCTCGGCCACGTCGGCATCGCGTGCTTCGGCGCGCAGCAAGGCCAGATGGGCGAACGGCGGCAGGCCGGCCATCTCACGCTCTTGCAGCTGGCTGGCGGCAAATCGGGCGTAGTCGTGGGCCTTGAGGGCGGCGAACAGGGGATGCGCGGGGTTGTAGGTCTGCACCCACATCTCGCTGCGCTGGGCCACTTCGGCCGCGCGGCCGGCGCGACCTGCGGCCTGCATCAGAGTGGCGAACAGGCGCTCAGGGGCGCGGAAATCGGCGGTGAACAAGGCGCCGTCGGGGTCCACCGCGGCCACCAGCGTCACCCGGCGAAAGTCGTGGCCCTTGGTCACCATTTGCGTGCCGACCAGCACGTCCACATCGCCCGCGTGCACCGCCGCCAGTTGCTGTTCAAGCGAGCCCTTCAGGCGGGTGGTGTCGGCATCGATGCGCGCGACCCGGGCACCCGGCAACAGTTCACCCACCTGCTCTTCGAGCTTTTCGGTGCCGCGCCCGACGGGCTGGATGTCGAGGTTGCCGCATTCGGGGCAGGCGCGCGGCACCCGTTCGGTGAAGGCGCAGTGGTGGCAGCGCAGGGTGCGATCAAGTTTGTGGAAGACCCGCCAGGCGCTGCAATGCGGGCAGTCGCTCTTCCAGCCGCAGGCGGTGCAGTGCAGCACCGGTGCAAAGCCTCGGCGGTTGAGGAACAGCAGGCTTTGCTCGCCCCGTGCGACACGCGCCTCGATGGCCGCCTTCAACGCGGGCGCCAGAGCCACCGGCGGCTCGCCGGGCGCGGGCCGCGGCTGCTGCGACATGTCGATGACATGCACCGATGGCAATGGGCCCTGCCCGACGCGCTCGGCCATCGTGAGCCGCGGGTAGCGCCCGGTTTGGGCGTGATGCCAGGTCTCGAGCGACGGCGTCGCTGAGCCCAGCAGCACCGTGGCGCCTTCGAGCTTTCCGCGGTAGACCGCGAGGTCGCGCGCGGAGTACCGGGCACCGTCTTGCTGCTTGTAGCTGGGGTCGTGCTCTTCGTCGACCACGATGAGCCCCAGCCTCGGCAAGGGGCAGAAGATGGCAAGCCGCGTGCCCAGCACCAGATCGGCCTGGCCACGATGGGCCGCCAGCCAATGGGCCAGCCGCTGCGCGGGCGTGAGTGCGCTGTGCAATGAGACCAGTCGGCGGCCGGGAAAGCGCGCCACGAAGCGGGCTTCCAACTGGGGCGTCAGATTGATCTCGGGCACCAGCACGAGGGCCTGCCGGCCGGCCGCGAGTGCGGCCTCGGCGAGCCGGAGGTAAACCTCCGTCTTGCCGCTGCCGGTGACGCCATGCAGAAGATGGCAGGCGGGCGGAGCGCCTTCCATGGCGGCCAGCACCGTGGCCTGCTCGGGCGTCAAGTCGGGCAGCGCGGGGGCTGACGCGGCCGCGCTGGCCAAGCGGCCGTCTGCCGCCTTGGTGGCCCGCTTGTCCTGCAGACGCATGCGCTTCGCCAGGCCGGCATCGTCGAGTTTTCGCAACTCTGGCGGCAGCACCGACAGCGCCACCTCGCCGACCGAGCGCTGGTAGTAGCGGGCGGTGAATTCCACCAGTTGGCACCAGGCGGGGGGCAGCGGCGGCAGGCTGGCCAAGGCCTCCGCCACGGGTTTGAGGGCGAAATCCTCGGCGCTGGCGCCGTCAGTGGGGGCGTCCGGGCCTGCAGTGTCTTCAGCTGGCCACACGATGCCGGGCACGTCACGTCGACCCAGGGGCACACGCACCAGCGTGCCGGGCGCGAGCGGCTGCTCACTCTCGTAGTCGAGCGTGTCGCCCAAACCGGAGTGGGCCGGGGTGTCCACCGCCACCCGACAGCGATTCATGCCGCGCGGCCCCCCGTCGGGCCCTTTGCATCCGTATCTAAGAGCAACAGATCAACAGTGGGGCTTAAGTCCATGATTCCAAAGCTCTTTCCAAGTTGCCCACCGTTCCTGTGGATAACATTGTGGGAAAGCTGCGGTCGGGTGCGCTAAATGCTTGATCCGCCAGGGTCTCGGCTGGGTTGCCCGATTCTGAGGCAAACGCCAAAAATTCTTTTTAATCAAGCACTTGCCACGAATCGCCGCGATTTTGTCGGTTTCGTGACGGCGGCTGCGGCGGTGATCTGTCGCACCCTGGGTTTTGGGGATAAGTCAAGCCCTGAGCGATCACTCACCGGGTGAAACCCCCATACCACATCAACGGGGCCGAGGCGTATGGGAGCGTTTCCGCCACTCGATCGAGTGGCTGTGCACCGCTTCAACCAGTGCCGACACGTGTTCCGGCGGCGTGAACTGGCTGATGCCATGGCCCAGGTTGAAGATGTGGCCGTCCCAGCCGCCATCGTCGCGTTGGGGTGCGCCGAAGCTGTCCAGCACCTGCCTGGCCTGTTCGGCCACCGCATCGGGTGGGGCGAACAACACGTTCGGGTCGAGGTTGCCTTGCAGGGCCACCTGGTGGCCGACGCGCTCGCGCGCCCGGCCCAGATTCACCGTCCAGTCGAGGCCGACCACATCGGCACCGCTGGCCGCAATCTCGTCGAGCCACAGACCGCCGCCCTTGGTGAACACGATGGCCGGGATGCGCTGACCGTCGCGCTCGCGCTGCAACTGGGCCAGCACACGGCGCGTGTAGGCCAGCGAGAAAGCCTGGAAGGCGCCGTCTGCCAGCACGCCGCCCCAGCTGTCGAAGACCATCACCGCCTGCGCGCCGGCGTCAATCTGGGCGTTCAAGTAGGCGGCCACGGCGTCGGCATTGACCGACAGGATGTGGTGCATCAGGTCTGGGCGGCTGTAAAGCAGGCCCTTGACCAGACGGTAGTCATCCGACCCGGCGCCCTCGACCATGTAGCAGGCCAGCGTCCAGGGGCTTCCGGAAAAGCCAATGAGCGGCACGCGGCCGTTCAGCGCGCGTCTGATCGAGGTGACGGCATCGAACACATAGCGCAGCTTTTCGAGATCGGGGGCCTGCAGGGCGCGGATCGCCGCTTCGTCCCGCAGCGGGTGCGCAAACCGCGGCCCTTCGCCCTGCGCAAAACTCAAGCCCAAGCCCATCGCGTCGGGCACGGTGAGGATGTCCGAGAACAGGATCGCCGCGTCCAGCGGGTAACGTTCCAATGGCTGCAGCGTCACCTCGGTGGCGTAGTGGACGTTCGTCGCCAAACCCATGAAACTGCCCGCCTTGGCCCGGGTGGCGCAATACTCGGGCAAGTAGCGGCCCGCCTGTCGCATCAGCCAGATCGGCGTGTGCGGGGTGGGCTGGCGCAGGCAGGCGCGAAGGAAGGTGTCGTTCTGGAGCGGGGCAAACATCGGCCCGATTATCGGCCGCCCCACCCCCACTGGCGCTTGACTCCGCGCAGGCCGTCCCCATCTTCACGCCGCGGGTGATGTACCCGTGCCTTGGGCCCACCCACGACGGAGCCTCGACGAATGAAACTCTTCGCGCGTCCCTTGCTTGCCGCTTCGGTCCTGGCGACCACGCTGGCCCTCAGCGGCTGCGGCTACAACCAGTTCCAGAGCCTGGATGAACAGGTCAAGGCCGATTGGTCCGAGGTGTTGAACCAGTACCAGCGCCGCGCTGACCTGGTGCCCAACCTGGTGGCGACGGTCAAGGGCGAAGCCAACTTCGAACAGGAGACCTTGACCAAGGTGGTCGAGGCGCGCGCCAAGGCCACGTCCATCCAAGCCACCCCCGAGCTCATCAACAACCCCGACGCGTTCCAGAAGTTCCAGGCGGCACAAGGTGAGCTGTCGGGTGCGTTGAGCCGGCTGATGATGGTCAGCGAGCGCTATCCGGATCTCAAGGCCAACCAAGGCTTCCAGGACCTGCGCGTGCAGCTAGAGGGCACCGAAAACCGCATCACGGTGGCCCGCAACAAGTACATCAAGGCGGTGCAGAGCTATAACGTGTTGACGCGCAGCTTCCCGACGAACTTGACGGCGATGATGTTCAGCTACAGCGTCAAGCCGAGCTTCACGGTCGAGAACGAGAAGGCGATCGCCGCGCCACCGACGGTGACGTTCGACAAGGCCGCTCCCGCCACGCCTGCCGCTTCGAACTGAGGGCGCACGGGTGCCGCGCTGGCCAGTGGTCTTGACCTTGCTCGGCTCCCCATGGGGCCTGGGTGCCAGATGGGCGTTGGTGTGGGCCTTGTTCCTCGGCCTCTGCGGGGTGGGCGCGAGCGCGGCTTGGGCGCAAGAGCTGCAGCCCATCCCCGCGCTGGCAGCCCGAGTGACGGACACGACCGGCACGCTCACGGCCGCGCAGCGCCAAGCGCTCGAGACCAAGCTGGCCACGTTCGAGCGCGAAGCGGGCTCCCAGATCGTGGTGCTGCTGGTCGCCAGTACGGCGCCGGAAGACATCGCCGCCTACGCTTATCGGGTGGCCGACTCTTGGAAGGTGGGGCGCCGTGACGTCGGGGACGGCCTGCTGATCCTGGTGGCCAAGGATGAACGGCGCGTGCGCATCGAGGTGGCCAAGGCGCTGGAGGGCGCGGTGCCCGACCTGGCGGCCAAGCAGGTCATCGATGGCGCGATTCGTCCCGCCTTCAAGGTGGGCGACTACGCTGGCGGCTTGAATGCGGCCATCGACCAGCTCTCGGCCCGCGTGCGCGGCGAAGCCTTGCCAGCGCCGCCGAAGCAACGCGCCAAGAAGCAAGGTGGGCAGGGCTGGGACCAACTGGCGCTGTTCTTCTTCATCGGCGTGCCCGTCATGGGCGCCTTGCTGACCGGCGTGTTGGGCCGCAAGGCCGGCGGCCTCGCCACCGGCGGCGCGGCCGGCGGCCTGGCCTGGATGTGGGGGGCGCCCGCCGTGCTCGCGGGCGCGGCCGGGGTGCTGGCGGTGGTGCTGGTCGGCGTGCTGGGCATCGGCGCGGCGGGTCGGAGACCCCGGGGACTTCGCGGAATTGCCGGTGCGCCGGTGATCTGGGGCGGTGGCGGCGGTTGGGGTTCCGGCGGCGGCGGCCGCGGCGGCGGTGGCTTCTCGTCAGGCGGCGGTGGCGATTTCGGTGGCGGCGGCGCCTCGGGGGGCTGGTGATGGTGGCTGCGATGTCACAGAGCGCTCGCTCATGGCCCGCGCGTCTGGTGCGACTGCTCAAGCACCGGTGGTGGGATGAGTCCGATGCGCGCCGCGTGTTGCCAGAGCCCGCACTGGACCGTATCCAGGCCCGGGTGGCCGAGAGTGAGCGGCACCACAGCGGCGAGATCCGCGTCTGCGTCGAGGCGAGCCTGCCACTGTCCTACTTGTGGCGCGACGCGAGTGCTCGCGAGCGGGCCGTGGCCATGTTCGGCAAGCTGCGGGTGTGGGACACCGAGGCGAACAACGGCGTCTTGATCTATCTTCTGCTGGCCGAGCATGCCATCGAGCTGGTGGTGGACCGGGGACTGGCGCGGCACGTCGATCCTGCCCAGTGGCGCTCACTGGTCGTGAGCCTGGGCGACGCGCTACGCGCCGGCCGGTTCGAACAGGGCTTGCTGCAGACGGTGGATGAAGTCGATCGCTTGTTGTCTACGCACTTTCCACTGGATGGGCGCGCCCGCGAGGCGAACCCCAACGAACTGCCGGATCGGCCGCACGTTCAGTAGCCACGCCGTGGGGTCACCGCCCATGTCGCGGTGCCCCGTGTCAATCGGCACCCCCTAGCTTGGCCGAGGCCCCTAGTTCGGGGGGCTGTCCCGGACGCCGACTGAACCTACAAAGCCGGGATGCACTCGATCACGCACCTCATCACGGCCGCATGGCCTTTGGCGGGTGCGCGATGAATCTGCAGTCCCGAGTCCACCGGCGCTTGCACCGGCGCCGCTCCGGCGGCTCGGGTCAGCTCGGTTTGTCTCGAGACAGCCTGCCACCCCGCGGTGAGGCCGATGCCGCGCCGAGCCCTCATCCCCCCGTCGACAGGGCCACTGACCTCGGTGACCGTGCCATGCTGCTGTTGAATTACTTGTCCGCACCGATACCCGAGCCCTCCACCGGCGAGCCCTGGGGATCGGAGCCCCATGTCGATGCCGGCATGCAGGCCGCCGCGCGCGCGTGGCTGGAGAGCGCCGAGCCTCTGCGTCTGGGCCTGCGCGCCGGTGCCCTGATGGACCGGGTTCGTTGGTTCGGCCGTTTGCTGTCGCTGTGCGCGCCTGCCGACCGGGAGCGGTGGCTGGCCGATCAGGTCGCGGCCGGCCAACGCCACCCTTTGGCCGCATCGCCGCTGCACGAGGAGCTCGACCCGAAGCTGTTCGACGTGAGGCTGCCGGCCGAGGCGCGGCTGAAGCTCCAGGCCCTGTGGCTCGCCATCATTGCGCCAGGCGCCGTCTGCCTCGACGCTGAACGGCGCGAAAGGGAATCGAACCAGGCGCGCGACTTGATGCGCGGCTGGCTGCAAGGCAGCGGCGCCGCTTGATCGTCTGAGGGTTGGGATCGCCGCCGGGAAGCGGTGCCGGCTGGCCCCTGCGGCGGTCGCCTACGGTTTCGGCCAAGGCTTCAAGGGCTTCACCGGGCCCCTGAACTGCTCACGCTGAGGGGAGGTACCCAGCGGCGGGAAGTCGATCGGTTCCGGCGGCACATTCGTGTCGGGCAAATGGTCGAGCAAATGGCGGATCAACGTGAGCCTGCCCCGGCGCTGGTCATTGAAGTCCACCAGCGTCCACGGCGCGTGGGGCGTGTGGGTGGCCTTCAGCATCGCGTCACGGGCACGACCATAGTCCGCGTAGTGCGCCCTCGCCTTCAAGTCGATGGGTGACAGCTTCCAACGCTTGAGCGGGTCGACCAACCTTTCGGCAAAACGCTCTTCCTGCCGAGCCTGATCGACGGTGAGCCAGTACTTGAACAGCAGGATGCCGTCGTCGACCAGCATCTTCTCGAACACCGGCGCTTGCTTCAGGAAGACCTTCGCCTCGTCTTCGGAGCAAAAGCCCATCACCCGCTCGACACCGGCTCGGTTGTACCAGCTGCGATCGAAGAGGACCATCTCTCCGGCCGCGGGCAGCCACGGCACATAGCGCTGGAAGTACCACTGGGTTCGTTCGCGCTCGGTGGGCTTGGCCAGGGCCACGGCTCGCACTTGGCGCGGGCTGAGCGTGCCGGTGATGGCGGATATGACCCCACCCTTGCCGGCCGTGTCGCGCCCCTCGACCACCACCACCAACCGATGACCGCTGGCCTGCAGCCAGCGGGCCATGTTGTTCAGTTCGATTTCCAGGCCGGCCAACGCGTCGGCGTACTCGGTCTTGCCCAGCTTGTCGGGCTCGCCGCTGGCCTTGTCCTTCTTCTTTCGATCGCTCGACGGGTTGCCGCCCGGCGTGGGCTTGTCGGAGGGGTTCGATGGGGACGCCGATTTCTTCTTCGCCACGATGCGCTCCTGTGGGCCCAGATGCAGCGATTGTGGTGGAACCCGCCCGCATCTCACGCGCCCATGAAAAAACCCGCCGAGTGCAGTGCACCGGGCGGGCTTTGGGGGTGGGCCGAAGTATCCCGGCCGAGATTCGCGGCAGTTCGCTCAGCGCGCCTTGCGAAGCTTCTGAATGGCGGCCAGTTGCGCCGCCATCACCGCCAGCTCGCTTTGGATCTTCGCCGTATCGATTTCGCTCTTGGCGTTCTTCAGAGCCTCTTCGGCCAGCTTCTTTGCCTCGTTGGCCTTGGCCTCGTCGAGGTCGTGGCCGCGGATGGCGGTGTCGGCCAGCACGGTGACCGTGCCGGGTTGGACTTCCAGAATGCCACCGGCAACGAAGACAAACTCTTCCTCACCGTTGTCAGCCCGCTCGATGCGCACGGCACCCGGCTTGATTCGGGTGATCAGCGGCGTGTGGCGCGGCAGGATGCCGAGCTCGCCGTTTTCGCCCGGCAGCGCGACGAACTTGGCCTCGCCGCTGAAGATCGACTCTTCAGCGCTGACCACGTCGACGTGAATGGTTGCCATGTCAGTACTCCGTTGCTTGCCTCAGATCGGGCCCGGCGGTCACCCCAGGGGCAACGTGGCCGGGACGCTGGCGGCGCCCCCTGAGAGAGAAGACGCCGCTGGCGCTTCGGGGGCGAATCATCAGTTGATCTTCTTGGCCTTCTCGAAGGCTTCGTCGATCGTGCCGACCATGTAGAACGCCTGCTCGGGCAGGTGATCGCACTCGCCGGCCACGATCATCTTGAAGCCGCGGATGGTTTCCTTCAGCGGCACGTACTTGCCCGGCGTGCCGGTGAACACTTCGGCGACGTGGAAGGGCTGCGACAGGAAGCGCTGGATCTTCCGGGCGCGAGCCACGGCCAGCTTGTCTTCCGGCGACAGTTCGTCCATGCCCAGAATCGCGATGATGTCGCGCAGTTCCTTGTAGCGCTGCAGCGTGGCCTGGACCGCGCGGGTCGTCGAGTAGTGCTCTTCGCCGACGACGTTCGGGTCGATCTGACGCGAGGTCGAGTCGAGCGGATCCACGGCGGGGTAGATACCCAGCGCGGCGATGTCACGCGACAACACGACGGTGGCGTCCAAGTGGGCGAACGTGGTGGCGGGCGACGGGTCGGTCAAGTCATCCGCAGGGACGTACACGGCCTGGATCGAGGTGATCGAGCCGACCTTGGTCGACGTGATGCGCTCTTGCAGCCGGCCCATTTCTTCGGCCAGCGTCGGCTGGTAGCCCACCGCGGAAGGCATACGGCCCAGCAGTGCGGACACTTCGGTACCGGCCAGCGTGTAGCGGTAGATGTTGTCCACGAAGAACAGCACGTCACGGCCCTCGTCGCGGAACGACTCGGCGATCGTCAGGCCGGTCAAGGCCACGCGCAGACGGTTGCCCGGGGGCTCGTTCATCTGGCCGTAGACCATCGCGACCTTCGACTCGGACAGGTTGTCCTGCTTGACCACGCCCGAATCCGACATCTCGTGATAGAAGTCGTTGCCCTCGCGGGTGCGCTCACCCACGCCGGCGAACACCGACAGACCCGAGTGGGCCTTGGCGATGTTGTTGATCAGCTCCATCATGTTCACGGTCTTGCCGACGCCGGCGCCGCCGAACAGACCCACCTTGCCGCCCTTGGCGAACGGGCAGATCAAGTCGATCACCTTGATGCCGGTTTCGAGCAGCTCTTGAGAGGGCGACAGCTCGTCGTAGGCCGGGGCCTTGCGGTGGATCGAGGCGGTGAGGTCTTGCGAGACCGGGCCACGCTCGTCAATCGGGTTGCCCAGCACGTCCATGATGCGGCCCAGCGTGGCCTTGCCGACCGGCACGGTGATGGGGTTGCCGGTGTTGGTGACGATGACGCCGCGGCGCAGGCCGTCCGACGAACCCAGTGCGATGGTGCGCACGATGCCGTCGCCCAGCTGCTGCTGCACTTCGAGGGTCAGCGCGGAGCCTTCCATCTTGAGCGCGTCGTACACCTTGGGCATCTGGTCACGGGGGAACTCCACGTCCACCACGGCGCCGATGCACTGAACGATCTTGCCTTGGGCTTGAATGTTCGACATTTCTTGGTCCTTCAATCTTTGTTCGATTCAATCGCAGTACGTGGGCCGAGGCTCAACCACCGATGGCGGCAGCGCCACCAACGATTTCGGAGAGTTCCTTCGTGATCGCGGCTTGGCGGGTCTTGTTGTAGACCAGCTTCAGCTCGCCGATCAGCGTGCCGGCGTTGTCGGTCGCGGCCTTCATGGCCACCATGCGTGCCGACTGCTCGGACGCCATGTTCTCGGCCACGGCCTGGTAGACCAATGCCTCGATGTAGCGGGTCAGCAGCTCGTCGATCACGGTGGCGGCGTCCGGCTCGTACAGGTAGTCCCACCCGTAGGCCTTCTTCTCCTCCTCCGTCTGGGCCAACTGGCCCGCCGACAGCGGCAGCAGTTGCTCGACCACCGGCTCCTGCTTCATCGTGTTGATGAACCTCGTGAAGCACAGGTAGACGGCGTCGACCTTGCCCTCTACGAAAGCATCGAGCATGACCTTCACCGGGCCGATCAGCTTCTCGATCTGGGGCGCATCGCCCAGACCGAGCGCATGCGACACGACCGGTGCGCCGATGCGGTTCAGGAAGCCGTTGCCCTTGGTTCCGATCGCGACCGCCTGCACCTTGCCACCGGCCGACTGCACTTCACGCATCTTGGTGGTGACCGCGCGCAGCACGTTGGTGTTCAGACCGCCGCACAGACCCTTGTCGGTCGTGACGACGATGAAACCCGTGCTGCCCGACTTGCCACCAGTGCGCATGTAGGGCGACTGGTACTCGGGGTTGGCCTGCGACAGGTTCGCCGCGATGTTGCGGACCTTGTCGCTGTAGGGGCGCGCGGAACGCATGCGTTCCTGCGCCTTTCGCATCTTTGATGCGGCGACCATCTCCATGGCCTTGGTGATCTTCTTGGTGTTCTCCACCGATTTGATCTTGCCGCGTATTTCCTTACCGACCGCCATGACGGTTCTCCTTCATCAGAGGTGTCTGGCTGACTTCAGGCGAAGGACTTCTTGAACGCAGTGATGGCAGCGCTCAGCTCAGCTTCCAGCTTGCCTTCCTTGTCGAATGCCTTGTCGGCTTCGAGCTTGGCCAACAGGGCCGCGTGGCTGGCCTTCAGGTGCTGGTGCAAGCCGTGCTCGAATGCCAAGACCTTCTTGGTATCGATCGAATCCAGGAAGCCCTTGTTGACTGCGAACAGCGTCGCGGCCATCAGGCTGATCGGCAGCGGGGAGTACTGGGCCTGCTTCAACAACTCGGTCACTCGCGCGCCGCGATCCAGCTGCTTGCGGGTGGCTTCGTCCAGGTCCGAGGCGAACTGAGCGAACGCGGCCAGTTCACGGTACTGCGCCAAGTCGGTACGGATACCGCCGGACAGGCCCTTGATCAGCTTCGTCTGAGCGGCACCACCAACGCGCGACACCGAGATACCGGCGTTGATCGCGGGGCGAATACCGGCGTTGAACAGGCTGGTTTCCAGGAAGATCTGGCCGTCGGTGATCGAGATCACGTTGGTCGGCACGAAGGCGGACACGTCACCAGCTTGGGTTTCGATCACGGGCAGCGCCGTCAGCGAACCGGTCTTGCCCTTGACCTCACCCTTGGTGAAGGCTTCGACGTAGTCGGCGTTGACACGCGCTGCACGCTCCAGCAGACGGCTGTGGAGATAGAACACGTCGCCAGGGAAGGCTTCGCGGCCCGGCGGACGGCGCAGCAGCAGCGACACTTGGCGATACGCCACCGCTTGCTTGGACAGGTCGTCATAGACGATCAGGGCGTCTTGACCACGGTCACGGAAGTACTCGCCCATCGTGCAGCCCGAGTAGGCCGACACGTATTGCATGGCGGCCGATTCCGAGGCGGAAGCAGCGACAACGATCGTGTATTCCATCGCGCCGGCTTGTTCCAGCGCGCGCACCACGTTTTTGATCGACGAAGCCTTCTGGCCGATCGCGACGTAGATGCAGGTCATGTTCTGACCCTTCTGGTTGATGATCGCGTCGATCGCCACCGCGGTCTTGCCGGTCTGGCGGTCGCCGATGATCAGCTCACGCTGGCCACGGCCGATCGGCACCATCGAGTCGATCGACTTCAGGCCGGTCTGCACCGGCTGGTCCACCGACTTACGGGCAATCACGCCAGGCGCCACCTTTTCGATCACGTCCGTCATCTTGGCGTTGATCGGGCCCTTGCCGTCGATGGGCTGGCCAAGGGCGTTCACGACGCGACCGATCAGCTCGGGGCCCACCGGCACTTCCAGGATGCGGCCCGTGCACTTGACGGTGTCGCCTTCGGAGATGTGTTCGTACTCGCCCAGGATCACCGCGCCGACCGAGTCGCGCTCGAGGTTCAGGGCCAGGCCGAACGACGGCTGGCCGTCCTTGCCGGCGGGGAATTCGAGCATTTCGCCCTGCATCGCATCGGACAGGCCGTGCACGCGGACGATACCGTCGGTCACCGAGACCACGGTGCCTTGGTTGCGGATGTCCGTCGAGGCGCCCAGGCCTTCGATGCGGCTCTTGATCAGTTCGGAAATTTCAGCGGGATTCAGTTGCATTGCTTTCTCCGAAAGCGTGAGGCGCCAGTGGCAATGGGCGGGAGGCCGTAAGGGGGTTGCCGGGTGAGCGCGGGGCTGCGGATGATTCTCAGTGGGTCAGCGCGACGCGCATCTGATCGAGACGGGCCTTGACCGAGGTGTCGAGCACCTCGTCGCCGACTTCGACGCGAATGCCGCCGATCAATGACGAGTCGACCGTGACGCTGGCATTCAGCTTGCGGCCGAAGCGCTTTTCCAGCACCGCGACAACGTCGGCCAGTTGGCCCGCGTCGAGCGCGAAAGCGCTGGTGATCTTGGCGTCAGACACCCCCGTGCTGGCGTTGACCAGCGCGCGGTACTGCGCGGCGATCTCGGACAGCGCATTCAGGCGACCGTTTTCGATGACGGTGCGCAGCAGGTTGGCGACCTTGGGTGACAGCTGCAGGCGGGCGACGCCGCTGACCAGCTCGAACACCTGGACCGCACTGACCTTGGGGCTGTCGGCGAACTGGCGCAGTTGCGCGTGACCGGCGACCTGGCCCAGCGTCTGAAGCTGGTCGGCCAGGGCGCGGGCATCTTCGCCTGCACTGGCTTTGAACAGCGCTTCCGCGTAGGGGCGGGCGATGGTGGCGAGCTCAGCCATGATTTACAGCTCCGTCTTCAGGCGGGTCAACAGTTCGGCGTGCACGCCAGCATTGACTTCGTGCTTCAGGATCTGTTCGGCGCCCTTGATGGCCAACAGGGCAACCTGCTCGCGCAGGGCCTCACGGGCCTTCACGGACTCTTGCTCGGCCTCGGCCTTGGCAGCGGCGACGATCTTGGCGCCTTCTTCATTGGCGCGGGCCTTGGCTTCTTCGACCAACTGCTGACCCAGACGCTCGGCGTCGGCCAGGCGCTTGGCAGCGTCATCCTTCGCGGCTGAAAGCTGTGCCTGAATTTGCTTCTCAGCTTCGGCCAGGCGTTTCGTCGCAACGTCAGCAGCCGACAGGCCAGCCTGGATCTTTGTCGCGCGCTCGTCCAGCGCAGCGGTGATCGGCGGCCAGACGAATTTCATCGTGAACCAGACCAGGATCAGGAACACGATCATCTGGACGATGAGGGTACCGGTGATGCTCACTTGATTGCCTCAAACGGTGGCGGGGATCTTCAGCAAAGGGCGCGGTGCGATTGACCGCGCCCAGAGCCTCTCAACACGACCGTGTCGGTTTACTTGGCGGCAGCAGCCACGGCCTGGGCGATCTGGCCCAGGAACGGGTTGGCCGTGGCGAACCACAGGGCGATACCGGTACCGATGATGAACGCCGCGTCGATCAGGCCGGCCAGCAGGAACATCTTGGTCTGCAGTTCGCCCATCAGCTCGGGCTGGCGAGCGGCCGACTCGAGGTACTTGCTGCCCATGATGCCGATGCCGATACAAGCACCGACGGCACCCAGACCAATGATCAGGCCGGCGGCGAGGGCAACAAAGCTGATGACTTCCATGATGACTCCTAGTCGAGAAGGTTGTGTTGGAGGAAAGGAAACGAAAGAGAGGACGACCGCTTTGGTTAGTGGGCGTCGTGAGCCTGACCGATGTAGACCAGCGTGAGCATCATGAACACGAAGGCCTGCAGGGTGATGATCAGGATGTGGAAGATCGCCCAGGCGGAGCCGGCGATGATGTGGCCCAGCGCCAAGCCGATGCCGGTGCCGGTGCTGACCGAGCCCCAGGCGCCGCCCATCAGGGCAATCAGCAGGAAGATGAGTTCGCCGGCATACATGTTGCCGAACAGACGCATGCCGTGCGAGACCGTCTTGGCGACGAACTCGATCATCTGCATCAGGAAGTTGAAGGGGTACAGCGCCCAGTGGTCGCCGAACGGGGCGGCGAACAACTCGTGCACCCAGCCGCCCAGGCCCTTGATCTTGACGTTGTAGACCAGGCAGGTGATCAGCACGCCGACCGACAGGCCCATGGTCACCGACAGATCGGCGGTGGGCACCGAGCGCAGGTAGGCATGGTGCGGGTCGCCACCCGTGGCGCCGACGATCTTTTCCCAGATGAAGGGCAGCAGATCGACCGGCAGCAGGTCCATCGCGTTCATCAGGAAGATCCAGAGGAACACGGTCAGCGCCAGCGGGGCGACCAGCTTGCGGCTGTTCGCATTGTGGACGATGCCCTTGGCCTGGGATTCGACCATCTCGACCAGCAGCTCGACGGCGGCTTGGAAACGGCCGGGAACGCCCGAGGTGGCCGAACGGGCTGCGCGCCACAGGATGAAGCATCCCAGCACGCCCAGGACGATCGAGAAGAACATCGAATCCCACGACACGACCGACAGGTCGAAGGGGCCGTGCAGCTCCTTGTTGCGGGCGTGGGTCAGGTGGTGAACGATGTACTCGCCCGCGGTGGGGGCGTGTTCTGCGGCTTCTGCGGCGTGACCTTCGGCTGCCATGAATCTCGTTCCGTGTTCGTTCAACTTGTCGTCTTGCGGCCGCGCCACGAGAGCGCGACCCAATACACCTTGATGCACACCACCAGAGCCACCAGCAGCGCCGGCCAGCTCAAGTGAGACACCAGTTTCGGCGCCCCGACGAGCAGGGCGACCGACACTCCTAGCTTCACCATCTCCCAGAGCATGAAGCTGACCGCGGACACGCCCGGCGCCATGCTCGAGAGTCGGCTGGTCATGCCTCGCGCCATCAGAGCACTCGGCAGGACCACCGTGCCGGCGCCATACAGCGCCGACCAGAAATACGACGATTCACCCATCAGCAGCCATGCAAGCACAGCCACGACGCTCCCGACCGCAGCTTGCGCAGCGACCACCCGCCATGGTGAGACAGCGGGGTTTTGCGCCGACAGGGCCTGAGCCTCTTCCCGGGTCAGGGCCTTGAACGGCGGCTTGGCGCCCTCATCCTCTTCATCGTCCCAGCGATCAGCTCGGGCCCGTCGCGGCGTGGCCGACTCGACATGAGCGGCGGCGGGCGAAGGGGACTGATGCGCCCTGAAGCCTGACTTCGGGGCCGAATTGGAGTCTGCGGTCGGCAAAGCCTCGGGATTATACGGGCAAAGCCTGTCGCGCCCCATGACGCCCTACTTCGGGTTGGATATGGAACGCATAAGGGCTCGATACCACCCGACCGCATCGACGACGGGGCACCCCCTTGCATCGCCCCGGGGCAGCCGGTCAGCGCCCGAAACAAGCGGCCAGAGCGCCTGCGGGGCGCCGCCGATTGTCTCGGGGCCGTCCAGCCGCGGCCGCTTGGTCGGCCGCCCCGGTCAGGTCAACTCACAGCACCGCGAAGTTCACCGGCAGGCCGGGGACCTCCACCCGCATGCGGAGCACGCGCCCCGCCCAAGGTTGGGCCGCCAATTCTTCAGCCGGGCGCTTTTCCCGCGACGTGGTGATGTAGAGCGTCCGCAGGTCCGCGTCGCCGAAGCAAACCATGGTCGCGCAGCGAACCGGCAAACGCACTTCACCCAACACCTCGCCAGCGGGTGACAGGCGCACCAGGCGCTGCCCTTCGAACATGGCAGCCCAGTAGCAGCCCTCGCTGTCGACCGCCGCACCGTCTGGACGGCCACCATAGCCATCCAGCGGCTGGTCCGGCTGCTTCAGCGCAAACTGCGCAAACACCCGGCGCTGCGAGACCGTGCCATCCGCCGGATCCATGTCCAGCGCCTGCACCCGATGCGCCTTGGTGTCGCTCCAATAGAGCGTGCGGCCGCTCGGGCTCCAAGCCAGCCCGTTGCTGACCGTGACGTCACCCGCGATGCGATCAAGACGACCACCGCTCCACCGATAGAGCGCCGCCAGCGCCGGCTCGCGCGGCTCGTAGATGGTGCCCACCCAGAAGCGCCCCTGCGGGTCGGCCTTGCCGTCATTGAATCGCTCAAGCGCTGGGTCGTACGGTGGCGGTGCCAGCAGGCGTCGCCGACCACTGGCCGGGTCGAATTCCCACAGGCCATCCCGCATGGCCAGCAGCAGGTGGCCGCCAACGAGAGGCGCCATGCTGCAAGGCTCGCAGTCGAATGCCCACTCTCGGTGACCGCCTGTCGCCGGGTCGAACCGGTTCAGACGTTTCCCAGGGATGTCGCACCAATAGAGCGCCGATTCGGTCGGATGCCAGAACGGCGACTCTCCGAGCAGCGACGGCGCCACCGGAAGCGGCTCGGCCTGGAACAGCGTCGTGGATCCGGCCGGGGCACTCATACCCGGGCGATGTCGAGCGTGAACCAGGCCTCGAACGTTTCGCCCGGTGCCAGCTTGCGCAGGCCATGCGCCTGCGGATCAGCCATGTGGATCGCGTTGCTGACATGCGTGACGGGCTCAACGCAGAAGTACGGCTTGTTCTGCGGGGTGAACACCACCAGATACGGCGTCGAGGCACGCAGGCTCATCCGCATCTTCTCGTCACGGATCTTGGCGTCGCCGCGCCAACCCTCGAAGCAATTGTCGAAGTCGAGGTGTGCGATGTCGCCGTCGATGCCCGCCTGGGGCACCTTGCGGGTCGGCAGGCCACTGGCGTCGGGCTCCCAGCGGTCGGTGAGCTCGATGTGGAGGCGGCTGCGCGTGCGCTTGGGAAAGTACGGGTGCCAACCGAGGCCCACCGGCTGCGGGATGTCGGCGCGGTTGGTGATGATGAGGCGCGTGGTCAGCGATTCGGGCGTCAGCTCGAACACCTGGCGCACTTCAAACGCGAACGGCCAGTGGGCATCGGGCTGGTGTTCATAGCTCAGCTCGGCGCGCTGGGCGTCGCTGGAGACCACCGCCCACGGGCGCTGCCAGGCCACGCCGTGCACCGAATGAGGGTTGTCGTCGAAGTTGGGCTGCGTGGTGTAGTCATGCCCCATCCAGCGAAAGCGCCGAAAGCCCAGACGATTCGAGTAGGGCGCCAGCGGATAGTTGCCCGCCAGGCGGGAGGTCGCGAGACCGGCGGGCTCGGTGCTGCGCAGCACCGGCAAGTCGCCGAGCCAGAGGCCGGCCATGCAACCGCCCAGGTCGGGCCGCAATGCCAGGCGCAGCTCGCCGGCGGTCAGTTCAATCGATGTCGAGGTGGTAATGGCTAGGCCCTCCTCAGGGCTGGCACGACGGACGTGCATGGGTCGGAGATGGCGATGCGCGAGCGCCGGCGGATGGTACGCCGACAAAGACGCCGGCTATTCGTTGCGCGCAAACAGATGCTCGACGGCGGTGTCGATCACCATGCTGCACGCGCTGTAGATGACCGAACCGATGAGCGCCGCACCAAAGCCGGCGACCTCGAAGCCGTCGAGCAGGCGTGCAGCCGCCCAGAACATCAGCGCGTTGATCACGAAGAGAAACAGACCGAGGGTGAGCAAGGTGACCGGCAAGGTCAGCAGCACCAGCAGGGGTCGCACCAGCGTGTTGAGCAAACCCAGCACCAGCGCCGCGCCCAGGGCCGAAGTGAAGCTCGCCACCGTCACGCCCCCATAGAGATGGGCCACGAGCAACAGTGCGGCGGCGAGGAGAAACCAGCGGACCAGCAGCTTCATCGAGGGCGTTTCCTTGTGGGCAAGAGTCTTGTCGTTCGTCGCCAATGCAGGGCTCGGCGCAGCGGCATTGTGCGGTCACGGCCCACGCGCGCAAGTGGGGCCGGCGTGGGGCCACGTTCAAGGAATGCATCGAAATGCTTCCGCTTCCCTCGTGAAAATACGGGTGACGGTATCTGAACGCACCCAGGTGACGCCCAGGAGCGACAAATGCGGGTCACTCCGGGGCACCAAAGGGTGTTTTACGAGGGAAAACAGCTTCTCAGCCCCTCGTACACGCAGTACCATTCGGGTCGCTGCGGATCTTGTGAGAAATGGAAGTCCACGTGGCTTCCACCCGGGCCCGGCACATCAACACCTCACTTGATGGAGAGAATCGACATGGCAACTGCGAAGAAGGCCGCTCCGGCCAAGAAGGCCGCCCCGGCGAAGAAGGCTGCACCCGCCAAGAAGGCGGCGCCTGCGAAGAAGGCCGCTGCGCCCGCCAAGAAGGCGGCGCCTGCGAAGAAGGCAGCCCCGGCCAAGAAGGCCGCTCCCGCGAAGAAGGCCGCTCCGGCCAAGAAGCGCACCCCGAACGCTGCGTTCATGAAGGCGATGACCCCCAGCGCTGCGCTGGCGGCCATCATCGGCGACAAGGCCGTGCCGCGCACCGAGGTGACCAAGAAGGTCTGGGAGTACATCAAGAAAAACGGCCTGCAAGACAAGGCCAAGAAGACGATGATCAACGCCGACGCCAAGCTGAAGGAAATCTTCAAGAAGGCACAGGTGTCGATGTTCGAGATGACCAAGCTGATCAACAGCCACCTGAGCTGATATCGAGACGGGCGGTGACGACCGCCCGGCCTCCCGCTGAAGGGCCGGCATGCGCCGGCTTTTTTCATGGCCGACGCGACATCAGGTCGGGCCGGAAGGCCGCTCATCGAGTCAAAGGGCGCGCACCTGATCGCGTAAATGCGGGCTATGCCCCTTCAATGCCCGCCCATGCCGCTCAAGAGGCCCCTCTGTGCCCGTCAGGCGCCGTCGAAAGCCCGCCGCGCGTCGATCACGCGGCGCACCTCTTCGATCAGACGGTTCAGGTCGATCGGCTTGGTCCAGTAGTCGTCGAACCCTGCTGCGAGGGCCGCAGCGATCTGATCGTTCATGGCATCGGCCGACAGTGCCACGCACAGCAAGTCCGCCGTCTCGGGCTGCGCACGAAGGCGGCGCAGCACTTCCAGCCCGTTCATGTCGGGCAGATTCATGTCGATGAGCGCGAGGTCGGGCCGCAGCTCGGTCGCGCGGTCAACGCCACTGCCGCCGTCGTGCGCGACGTGCAAGGTCCATCCTGGCTGGGTGCGGAAGACCTCTTCCATCAGCAGCACGTTGAGCGGTTCGTCCTCGACGTAGAGAACCACCCGGCGCGTGGCGCCATCGGTGCTCTGCGGGCCGGACTGTGAATCGGCCGAGGGCGCGACAGCCCCGCCCGCCTGCGCAGACGCCATCAACTTCAGCGCGAAGCAACTGCCCCGCCCCGGCTCGCTGCGCGCCTCGATGTCGCCCCCCATCGCTCTGGCCAATCCCCGGGCAATGACCAAGCCCAGCCCGGTGCCGCTGATGCGCCGACGCTCTGCGCCAAGCCGATTGAAGGGCTGGAACAGCTGCGCCAGTTGGTCGGGCCGAAGGCCTTCCCCCTGGTCGCAGATCGTCACCTGGGCCACGCCAGGCGCCATGGTCGATTCCTGCAGTGTCACGGTGACACGGCCCCCTGATCGGTTGTACTTGATCGCATTGGACAGCAGGTTGACCAAGACTTGCTCCAGTGCCGCGGGATCCCCCTGCACGCGTGCGCCTGCCGGCACCACCAGCCGGATCGACACCGATCGCGCCACAGCCAGCGGTTGGACCGCCTCGATGCTCGAGCGCAGCAGCTCGGTGAGGCTGAGCGCTTCGTTGCGCAGTGTCAGCGTGCCCTGCTCGATGCGCGACAGATCCAGGACGTCGTCCACCAGCGTCAACAGCGCCTGCCCGGCCTGGCGCACGCCGTCGAGCCGGTGGCGCTGGGCGCTGATCAGGGGCTGCTCTCGATCCAGACCCATCAACTGCGCAAAGCCGATGATGGCATTCAAGGGGGTGCGAAGCTCGTGGCTGACGCGCGAAAGGAATTCGCTCTTGGCACGGCTGGCGCGTTCGGCGCTGTCGTGCGCCAGACGAAGCGCTTCATGCTCGCGCAGCGCGTCCTGCGCTTGACGGCGCTCGGTCACATCCCAGGTGAAGCCGTGGAACACGATGCGGCCGTCGGCCTGCCGCTCCGGCGTGGCGCGGGTTTCGAGCCAGCGTGGCTCGCCATCGCGCTGGAATCGAAACTCCACGCGCATCGGCGTGAGTTGGCGGATCGACTCCAGCACGGCCTCCACCAGCGCGGCACGATCCTCGGCAGCAACGCGGCGCAAGCTCGGCGTCTGCCCCCCATCGCCCAGCAACACTCGCACGCCGTCATTGACATACAGGTAGTGGGGGTCGGTGCCATCCGCCTCCAGGCGCAGCTGGAAAGCGGCTCCCGGCAATTGCGCCATCAGCTTATGCATGCGCAAGTCGCGCTCGCGCGTTTCCCGCGTGGCCAGGATCTGCGCGGAGACATCGCGGGCGCTGCCTCGCCACCCTTCGAACTGGCCCTGCTCACCGAACACCGGCACCGCGCTGCGCGAGATGTACAACGCCCCACGGTGTGGCGTGTCGAACCGGGTGACCACGCGCGTCAGCGGCTGGCGTGCCGCCATGCGCGTGAGCAACGTCGCGCCGCTGGGCACCGGTTCGCCCCCCGCATCCACGCACGGCTCGTCGACAAGCGGCTGGCCGATCAACGCCGACACCGGCAGGCCGGCCAGCCGCTCGAAATCATCGGAGAGCCAGCGATGGCACAGCTCGGCATCGAGCTCCCAAAGCCAATCGCCGGAGGCGCGAGCCAAGTCCGACAGACGCCGCCGCTCGCGGTCGAGGTGCTCGCGTGCATGCTGGGTAGCGATCAGCGCTTCGGCAGCCACCGCCAACTGGGCCAACTGCTGCCGCTGCGCGTCGTCCATTCGGTGCGGATGCGGGCTGGCGACGCACAAGGTGCCCACCGCATGCCCCTGCAGCCGAAGCGGCACCGCGGCGTAGAAGCACATCAGATCGAGCTGCCCCGGCGCCACGCCAAACCGCGGATCGAGCCGGACGTCGGGCACCTCCAGGAACGCGTTCGCGGCCACGGCGTGAGCGCAGATCGCTTCGGCCCGCGGCACGGTGCGAACGGCGGGTACGTCTTCGTCGTGGGCGCTCACCTGACACGCGTGATCGGCCCCGACCAGGGTCAGCCACCCCACCGGGCAGCCGCACAGCCGTCGAGCGGCATCCGCCAGAGCGCGCAAAGCGGCCAGTGGCGCGGCTTCGGTCAAGCCGTCGCAGTGTGGGCTGAACCAGCCCAGATCGCGCAACGCCGCCTGACGGAGCTGCTCGTCAGGCGGTTCAGGCGCGGGTCGCCATGCCATCGTCCCACTCCGCCAGGGTCTGGCGATTCACGGCCCCATACTTCCGGACGCCCCGCCAGCAAAGCATGCATTGTGGCGCAGGCACCCGTCGGTCAATCTTCCAGTAAGGGGGCGAGAAAGCGGCCAGTGTGGCTGGCTGCACAAGCCGCCACGGTTTCCGGCGTGCCTTCGACGACCACCATGCCGCCGCCGGCCCCGCCCTCGGGGCCCATGTCGATCAGCCAATCGGCGGTCTTGATCACGTCCAGGTTGTGTTCGATGACGACGATGGTGTTGCCGGCATCGCGCAGCTGGTGCAGCACCTTCAGCAACTGCGCGGTGTCATGGAAGTGCAGCCCGGTGGTCGGCTCATCGAGGATGTAGAGCGTGCGGCCGGTGTCGCGCTTGCTGAGCTCGAGCGCCAGCTTCACCCGCTGCGCTTCGCCGCCGGACAAGGTGGTGGCACTCTGGCCCAGCGTGATGTACCCCAGCCCCACATCGAGCAGCGTGCGCAGCTTGCGGGCGATGGTGGGAACGGCGCTGAAGAATTCATGCGCGTCCTCCACGGTCATGTCGAGCACCTGGGCGATGTTGCGGCCCTTGTAGAGGATCTCCAGCGTCTCGCGGTTGTAGCGCTTGCCGTGGCAGATGTCGCAGGGCACATAGACATCAGGCAGGAAGTGCATTTCCACCTTCAGTACACCGTCGCCCTGGCACGCTTCACAACGCCCGCCACTGACATTGAAGCTGAATCGTCCTGCGCCGTAGCCACGCTCCCGTGCCGCCGGCACCTCGGCGAACAACTCGCGGATCGGGGTGAACAAGCCCGTGTAGGTGGCCGGGTTCGAGCGCGGCGTGCGGCCGATGGGGCTCTGGTCGACGTTGATGACCTTGTCGAAGGCCTCCAGACCTTCGATCGCATCGTGCGGCGCCGCCTCGGCATGGCTGTTGTAGAGCTTGCGGGCGACGGCAGCGTAGAGCGTGTCGTTCACCAGTGTGCTTTTGCCCGAGCCGGACACACCCGTGACGCAGGTCAACAGCCCCACCGGAATCTCGACGGTGACCCCTCTGAGGTTGTTGCCCCGCGCATTGACGATCGTCAATTTGGACGGCACGCCTTCCACGGCCTGAGGCGCCGTGCGACGTGGAATGTGAATGCGCAACGCCCGGCCCAGGTACTGCCCCGTCAAGGAGTCGGCGTGTCCGGCCACCTCCACCGGCGTGCCCGCCACGATGACTTGGCCGCCGTGCGCACCCGCGCCCGGCCCCATGTCGACGCACCAGTCGGCGGCACGGATCATGTCTTCATCGTGCTCGACGACCAGCACCGAGTTGCCCAGGTCACGCAAGTGCTTCAGCGTGCCGATCAGTCGCTCGTTGTCACGCTGGTGCAGGCCGATCGAAGGTTCATCCAGCACATACATCACACCGGTCAGGCCGGACCCGATCTGGCTGGCCAGGCGGATGCGCTGCGCCTCGCCGCCGGACAAGGTGTCTGCGCTGCGGTCCAGGCTGAGGTAGTTCAGGCCCACATCGTTCAGGAACTTCAGCCGCGCGCGAATCTCGCGCACCACCTTGTCGGCGATCTCGGCTTTGGCGCCCTCGAGCTTCAGGCCCTCGAACCAGGCCAGCGCGTCGGCCAGCGTCAGGTGCTCGGCCTCGTAGATCGGCTTGCCGCGCTCGGCTTCGGTGCCTGGCAGGAACACGTGGCGCGCCTCGCGCTTGAGCCGGGTGCCGTGGCAGTGTGCGCAGGGTTTGGCGCTCTGGTAGCGCGCCAGATCCTCGCGCACCGCCACGGAATCGGTTTCGCGGTAGCGGCGCTCAAAGTTGGGCAGGATGCCCTCGAACGGGTGCGAACGCTTGACCACCCGGGTGCGGCCACCCTTGCCTTCGGCCTCGTAGAGAAATTCAATCTCTTCCTCACCAGAGCCTTGCAAGAGCACCTGCTGGGCACGGGCCGGCAACGATTCGAAGGGCAGCTCGATGTCAAACCCGTAGTGCCGGGCCACGCTTTCCAACAACGAGAACGTGTAGGCGTTGCGCCGGTCCCAGCCCTTGACCGCACCGGCGGCCATCGACAACGACGGGAAGGCGACCACCCGCTCCGGGTCGAACACCGTCTGCACGCCCAGGCCATCGCAGTGCTGGCAGGCGCCCACCGGCGAATTGAACGAGAACAGGCGCGGCTCCAGTTCAGGCAGCGAATAGCTGCAGACCGGGCATCCGAAGCGCGACGAAAAGAGATGCTCCGCGCCCGAATCCATCTCCAGCGCGATCGCCCGGCCATCGGCCACCCGCAGCGCCGCCTCGAAGCTCTCGGCCAGACGCTGCTTCATGTCGGGCCGGGTCTTCAGGCGATCGATGACGACATCGATGTCGTGCTTCTCGGTCTTCTTGAGCTTGGGCAGGTCGGTCGCCTCGACCACTTGGCCATCGACCCGAAAGCGCACATACCCCTGCGCCTGCCAGTCGGCGAACGACTCGACGAACTCGCCCTTGCGGTCACGCACCACCGGGGCCAAGACCATCAGCTTGGTGTCTTCCGGCAGCGCCAGCACGGCATCGACCATCTGGCTCACGCTCTGCGCGGCCAGCGGCAACTCGTGATCGGGGCAGAACGGCGTGCCGGCGCGGGCGTACAGCAGGCGCAGGTAGTCGTGGATCTCGGTCACCGTGCCCACCGTCGAGCGGGGGTTGTGGCTGGTGGCTTTCTGCTCGATCGAGATCGCCGGCGACAAACCCTCGATCACGTCGACGTCCGGCTTGTCCATCAGCTGCAGGAACTGCCGGGCGTAGGCCGAAAGGCTTTCCACGTAGCGCCGCTGCCCTTCCGCGTACAAAGTGTCGAACGCCAGGCTCGACTTGCCGGACCCCGACAGGCCGGTGATCACCACCAGCGCGTGCTTGGGGATGTCGAGGTCGATGTTTTTCAGGTTGTGCGTGCGGGCGCCGCGAACGCGAATGGCCGGCGCTTCGGGCTGGCGCGCGGCGGCCGAGCCAACAGGCAGGGCGGACGGTAGGGGATCGGACATGGGGTCTCGCGAGGGCAACCGGCCATCATAGCGACAGCCGGTTTCGTTGGCAGCCACGGCCACCTGCGCCATCTTTTGGGGCACCCTGGACGCCGACCGGCGCACCACCTGCGGGCCGGGCGCGGGCTGATTCCGGCACCCGGCGAAGGTTCACATATTTTTTCGTTCGTGCCTTTTGCTTGTCATCCGTGACGCGGACCCCCGCGTTGACCCTGATACCGTGCCCCTACTTCAAGGGGGTCCGGTCATCAAGATGCCTACGATCATGCAAAAGTTAGCCCTTACAAACCGTCCTTCCCATGCGCGCGACGTGCGGCATGTGCTGCCGCAGCCGGAAAAGGGACAGAAGTTCGAACCGTTCTGGACGGCGGCCTTTGGCAGCGACCGCCAGAGCCTGGCCCGGCAGCAAAAGTCGGATCAGAAGCGCTGATGCACCATCGAGGTGCCGCCCGGGAGGGCGGCCCACCGGCGCTTCGCCCATCCGACGGCCACGCCGATCGACCGCATCGCATGCCGCTTGGCTGAGCGCATCAGCACCCGTTCATCGACACGGCACCGACCGCTCGCCCGCCTTCGAAAAGCCTTTGGCGGCGCCTGCGACGCGGTTTCACCCCAACACTGACTTCCCGCGCCGCGTCCGATGACCGGGCGGCCCGCCCACACGCCCCGCTAGCGCGACGCCGGATAGGTTTCGCGGGTATCGGCCAGGTGGCAGCGCTTCAGGTGGCCGGCGTCGACGGCCTCTTTGCAAACGGTGAAGCTGTCGCGGCTGTTGCAGCGGCGCTCGTCGGGCTTCCCGGACAAGGGCGGGCAGCCTGCTTCGCTCAACCGGCGGGGCCAATCGGCCATCAATCGGCCCGCCGGCTGTTCCGGGGCAGGCGGTGCGCCCGCGGCGCAAGCCACGCCGGCGAACGCGGCCATCAGCAATCCGGCCGCCCGGGACCGGGGCTTGGCAAAAGAACGTAACGTCATCGCCGGCTTCATCCCGCCATCTCCACCTGTTCCAGCACCCTCAGGATCTCGCGGCCGTAGGCCTCGAGCTTCTTGGCGCCCACGCCGCTGATGCCGGCCAGCGCGGTCAACGAATCGGGCGCGTCGGCCGCCATCTGGGCCAGCGTGGCATCGTTGAAAACGATGTAGGCCGGCAGGTTGTGCTCCTTGGCCACATCACTGCGCCAGGCTTTGAGCGCTGCGAAACGCGCCTGGCCTGCGGCATCGAGGGTCGACGCCGCACGCGGCACCTTCGGCTGGGCGCCGCGGCTGCGTGAACTGCGGGTGCGCGGCGCGGGCTCGCGGGGCTCGCGCAGCTCGATCTTCACTTCACCGCGCAGCACGGCGCGGGCGCTGTCGGTCAAGGCCAGCGTGTTGTATTCGCCTTCGCTGGCCAGGTGGCCCAGCGCAATCAGCTGGCGCACGACGCCGCGCCATTGCGCCTCGCTCAAATCAGCGCCGATGCCGAAGGTGGACAACTGCTCATGCCCGCGCTCGCGTGTCTTGTCGGTCGACTTGCCCCGCAGCACGTCGATCAGATGCCCGGCGCCGTAACCGATGCCGGAGTGTTGCCAAAAGCGGTAGACACAGGACAGCGCCTTGCGGGCTGCTTCGGTGGCATCCCAGCGTTGCGGCGGATTCAGGCAGTTGTCGCAGTTGCCGCAACGCCAGCGCCCACCGCCCCCCTGGCCGGCGCCAGAGATGTCCTCGCCGAAGTAGGCCAGCAAGCGCTGCCGGCGGCAGTCCAGGCTTTCGGCCAATGCCAGCAGGGCTTCGAGTTTGCCGATCTGCAGGCGCTTGAAGTCATCCGCCGCCGTGCTCTCGTCGATCATCCTGCGTTGGTTCACCACATCGGCCAGGCCGTAGGTCATCCAGGCGTCGGCAGGCTCGCCGTCACGGCCGGCGCGGCCGGTCTCCTGGTAGTAGCCCTCGATGTTCTTGGGCAGGTCGAGGTGGGCCACGAAGCGCACATCGGGCTTGTCGATGCCCATGCCGAACGCCACGGTGGCCACCATCACCAGCCCCTCCTCCCGCAGGAAGCGATCCTGGTGTCGCCGCCGCACGTCGGCATCCAACCCCGCGTGGTAGGGCAACGCGCTGATGCCCTCGGCGACCAGCCACTCGGCCGTCTCTTCCACCTTGCGCCGGCTCTGGCAATAGACGATGCCCGCATCGCCCTCGTGCTCATCGCGCAAGAAGCGCAGCAGCTGCGCCCGCGCGTTGTCCTTCTCGACGATGGCGTAGCGGATGTTCGGTCGATCGAAGCTGGAGACAAAGGCACGCGCCTGCCCCAGTTGGAGTCGATCGAGGATGTCAGCGCGGGTGTGCTCGTCCGCCGTCGCCGTCAACGCAATGCGCGGCACGCCGGGGTAGCGGTCGGCCAACTGGCCGAGCTGCAGGTACTCCTCACGGAAATCGTGGCCCCATTGGCTGACGCAGTGGGCCTCGTCGATCGCCACCAGGCTCAGCCGGCCCCGCTCATGCAGCGAATCGAGCATCGCCAGGAAACGCGGATTCGTGATTCGCTCAGGCGCGGCGTACAGCATCACCAGCCGGCCGGACAGCAGCTCGCGCTCCACCGCCTGGGCACCCGCCGCGTCGAGGGTGGAGTTGAGGAAGGCGGCATGCACGCCCGCCTCCTCCAGCGCGCCCACCTGATCGTGCATCAAGGCGATCAGCGGGCTGACCACCACCGCCACACCCTGCCCCGCTCGATGGCGCGCGATGGCGGGCACCTGGTAGCACAGGCTCTTGCCGCCCCCTGTGGGCATCAGCACCAGCGCGTCGCCGCCAGCAATCACATGGTCGACGATGGCCTGTTGGTGGCCGCGGAACTGGGCATAGCCAAAGACCTCGTGCAACAGCGCGAGCGGATCCGTGGCGGGAGACATCGAGAGCATCGGTCGCCATGGTAGCGGCTCGGCCCCCAGGCACTGGGGCGCGCACCCCTACCGAGCGATCGCGCCTGCCTAGACAACAAGAGCGCTGACGCCGCGCCACGATGCATTTCATCGCCAGCCGCCGCAGTTCGTCGCATCGCCTGTGGCGAAACCGCCAACTCGCGGGTTCGCCCCAGCAACCACCCCATTGACACCGCCAAACAATGGCCGGCACTCGGCGTGCGGCGTCGATGGCAGGCTTCTTGCATCACGCTGCCGCCGTCGCTTCTCGACGTGGGGGGTGGCGCCTTCAGCCCACGAGGCTGAACGAGCGCCGCAATGAGTTTCGTTAGGAGGACACATGTTTCAACGCAAAAAGCTTTGCACGCACCTGCTGCTGGCTTTCGGCGTCTTGCCTGCGTATGCGCAAGATGCCTCCACGCAACGCGTGGAAATCACTGGTTCTTCGATCCGCCGCATTGAGGCCGAAGGGGCGCTGCCCATCACGGTGATTTCACGCGACGCCATCGAAAAAAGCAGCGCCAGCTCAGTCACCGAACTGATCCAGGCACTGCCCGCGATGACGGGCGGCAACTTCCAGCAGTCGTCGGGCTCGGTCAACGGCAACGGGTTCGGCAACACCACCGCGGCCATCCACGCGCTCGACCAGAAATACACCCTGGTGCTGTTGAACGGCCGGCGGGTTGCACCCTTCGCTGGTTTCGGCGCCTCGGGCGGTGACGGCGCGGTGAACCTGGCCAGCCTGCCTCTCGACGCGGTCGAGCGGGTCGAAGTGCTGACAGACGGCGCGTCAGCGCTCTACGGCTCCGACGCGATCGCCGGCGTGGTGAACTTCATCACCAAGAAGGACCTGACCCAGTTCGGCGTGTTCTTCAACGGCAGCGCGCCGCAAGAAAAGGGCGGCAACAAATGGAGCGCCGGCATCAGCAAGGGCTTCGGCAGCCTGGACAGCGACGGCTTCAATCTCCTGGCGTCTTACAGCCACGATGTGCAGGAAGTGCTGTGGGCCAAGGACCGTGATTTCTCCAAGAAGGGCGGCCTGATCACCTTCAACCTTGATGGCAAACGAGTCGTTTTCGACCAGACCTCGAGCAACTCGCTGCCGGGCTCCGTCTACCTGGACAGCGGCAATTCGTTCAGCCCCTACTTCGACCTGAACGGCGACTGCGGAGCAGACCCCAACGTGTTCGTTGCGGGCACCAAGTGCCGGACGAATTACGCCGCGATGGTCCAGAACCTTCCCGAATCCGAGCGCGACAGCTTCTATCTGAGTGGACGCATGAAGCTGGGCGACGACAACACGCTCTTCGCCGAAGCGCTCTACTCCAAGTTCACGATGACCGCGGCGTTCGCGCCCCCCGCCCAGCCGATGGGCTTGGGATCGAACGACCTGCCCGGCCGGCCGCTCGACATCCTTTGGAACAAGTACATCGTTCCCTACCAGACGGCCAACAACGACACCAGCACTGGCGGCCAGATGCGCTATCGCGCCATGGAGGCGGGCCCTCGCACCGATGACTTCGTGACCGAAGCGCAGCACTATGTGCTGGGCATGGAAGGCACCTTGATGGGCTGGGACTACGGTACCAGCGTGGTGTTCTCGTCGAACCGCGACCAGGACAAGCTCGCCGGGGGCTACCTCGATTTCAACAAGTTCGTCGACCTGATCGCCAGCGGGCAGTACGACCCGCTCGTGCCCAAAGAAGGCCAGAACCTCGATGCCGCCCTGCTCAGCGGTACGTTCCTGAAGAGCACGAGCACCCAGAACGTGTTCAACCTGCATGGCTCGAAAGACATGTTCGCCATGCCCGGGGGCAATTCGGTGCTGGGCGTGGGCTTCGACTATGCCCAGCAGACGCTCAAGCAGGAGACCAGCGACCTGGCGCAGTTCGGCAACGGCACGCCAGGCCAGGCCGGCAAGACGAACTACGCTGTGGGCGGCTTCTATGGCTACGTGCCCATGGAGGCGAGCCGCAACAACTACGGCCTGTTCGCTGAGTTGCTGATGCCGGTTGCCAAGAAGACCGAGGTCACCGCATCGGTCCGATACGACCACTACGACCGGGTGCACAACAGCAAGCCTTTCACCCAGGTGGCCAACAACCTCGAGCCGCTGCCGGCCGAGGACCAAGGGAATACCTTCAGCCACGCCACCTACAAGCTGAGCTTCCGGCTCCAGCCCGTGGACGGCGTGCTGGTTCGCGGCTCGCTGGGCACTGGCTTCAAGGCGCCTTCGGTCAATCAGATCGCCGCGCCGCTGGCCTTCGCGACCAACACATCGGGCTCTTATGTCTGCCCGTTCCCGACGGAGCCGGTCTGTATTGCGAACGGTACCGGGCCCCAGCAGTGGGACCTGATCTCGGCGGGCAACCCCGCCAAAGGCAAGAACGGGCTGAAGGCCGAATCGTCGCGCCAATGGACACTGGGTGGCCGCTGGGAACCGGCGGACACCGGCCTGTCGATGGGTCTGGACTATTGGTCGGTGCGGCTGAAGGACCAGATCCTGAACGGCATGCCTGAGGGCTACGCGTTCGCCAATGCGTCCTCGTTGCAGGACCTCTTCGTGGCGCCGTACCAGGATCCGGCCGGCTACCCGACGGTGGCCCTGATCCAGAAGCCGTTCAATGCGGGCAAGGCCAACTATCAAGGCCTGGATTGGGAGTTCGACTACCGCACGACCACGTCGATCGGCAAGGTGTCGGCCAGCCTTGGTGGCACGCACATGCTGAAGGCCGACTACGAGCTGCCGGGCGGCAAGCAGTCCGACCTGGGCAAGTTCGGCGGCGACAACAACGTGGTGTTCCGCAACATCATGCGCCTGACCCTGGGCCTGCAGTACGGCGACTTCACGCACACGCTGACTGCCAAGAACAAGTCCGGCTACAAGGACCAGGCCTTCACCGCGGAATCAGGCAACGTGTACGACGAAGCCACGGGCGACGGCGTCGCCTACAACGGCAAAGTTCGGTCATACACGCTCGTCGACTGGCAGACGCGCTGGCAGTTCAGCGCCGATCTGCGCTTCACCGTCGGCATCACCAACCTGTTTGACGAAGCCCCGCCGCGCTCGCTCAAACTGGTGGGTGGCAACCAGGTCGGCTACGACGGCCGCTACACGGACCCGACCGGCCGGGCCTTCACGGCCGGCGTCTCGTACCGCTTCTGATCCTCTGCGGCCGCAAGGCCGTATCGGCTGACGCCCGCTCACCCACCCATGGGTCAGCGGGCGTCTTGCATTTGGAAGCGCTTTTCGCTGGCGAGCGGGTTCAGAATGGCCGGTCATGGCCACACTCACCGACGACAAGACCCGCCAGGCGCTGTTGAACCGGCTGCGTCGCGCCGAAGGCCAGTTGCGCGGCCTGCAGCGCATGATCGAGGAAGGACAGTCCTGCCTCGACATCGCCGGCCAGCTCGCCGCCGTGCGCAAGGCGCTGGACAGTACGCATGCCAAGCTCACCGTCGCCTACATGGAACAGGAGCTCGGCGGCCGCATGCCTGCCACCGATCGCAGCCGGCAGCAGTTCTCTGAAGTGCTGAGCGACGTGCAAACGCTGCTGGGCAAGCTTCGCTAGCGCCGGGTCAAGGCGCCAGCTGGTAGCGCCCAACGCAGCGCGCTCAGGCCGGCAGCCTGTGTTGTCCCGGCACGGCAGCCGGTGAAAGCCCTGCGGCCGCACGTTCGCGTGCCCAGGCTTCGAACGATTCCACGGGCATGGGCCGGCCGATGTGCCACCCCTGGGCCTCATCGCAGCCCAGGGTGGCCAGTTGCTGCCAGATCGCCTCGTTCTCCACGCCCTCGGCCACCACGCTGAGGTTCAGGTTGTGGGCGACTTCGATGATCGAGCGCACGATCATCGCGTCCTTCGGCACCTTCTCCATGGCACGCACGAAGGACATGTCGATCTTCAACTCATCCACCGGCAGGTTGCGCAGGGTGGCGTACGAGCTGTAGCCCGTGCCGAAATCGTCGATCGACAGCTTGCAGCCCAGGGCCTTGAGCGCCTGCAGTGTCTGCAGCGCACGCTGCGGGTCGTTCATGATCGCGCTCTCGGTGATCTCCAGGCACAAAGCCTGAGGCGACGCACCGTGGTGCTGCAGACGCGCGGCAAGTTGCGTCACCAGGTCTGCCTTCATCAGGTCGTGCACCGAGAGGTTGACCGACAAGCGGGGCAACAAGCCGATCGGGCCCCAGCGGGCCAGCAGGCGGGCGGCTTCGTCGATCACCCACAGGCTCAGCTCGTGGATGAAGCCCGTCTCTTCGGCAAAGGGGATGAACTCGAGGGGCGGCACCAGGCCTCGCTCGGGGTGCTGCCAGCGCACCAGCGCCTCGGCGCCCACCAGCGTGCCATCCAGCAGGTGCAGCTTGGGTTGGACGAACAAGCGCAGCTCTTGCCGCTGCAGCGCGCGTCGCATCTCGCCGAGCAGCGTCAGGGTCGCGGCACTTCCGTGGTCGAACCGCGGGTCATACGCCAGCCAGCCCGCACGCCGGCGCTTGGCCTCGTACATGGCCACCTCGGCCCGGCTCAACAACGCATCGGGCTCGCGGCCATGCTCGGGCGCGCACACCAGGCCCATGCCCGCCGCCACGTCCACCATGCTGTCGCCCAGCCGAACAGGTCGCTCCAATGCGTGCAGCACGGCCTTCGCCATCGACTCCGCCGCGTCCCGCCCCAGGCCGGGCAGCAGCACCGCGAACTCGTCGCCCGACAGGCGCGCCACCATCATGGCAGCGCCGAGCGCCGGGGCCTGCAGGCCGGCCAGGCGTTCGGCCACCTGGATCAACAGGCGATTGCCCATCTGGTAACCCAGCTTGTCATTGACCTGCTTGATCCGGTCCAGATCAAGCATCAACACCGCCACCGGGCCTGCCTCCAGCGCCAGGCCCAGCCTCCGGCTGAACTGGCCGCGGTTGGGCAACCCGGTGAGGTCGTCCAGGTACAGCCGCCGGCGGGTCACCTCACGCATCCCGTCGAAGGCCACCGCGAGTTCATTGAGTTCATCGTCGCGCGCCGGGGGCTCGATCGGGGTGTCGAAGTCACCCTGGCCGAGGCGGCGGCTGGCGTCGACCAGCGCGCGCAACGGGCGGGTGACGCGGCGCGCCGTCCAGATGCTGCCCACCGCAAAGACCACCGCGCCGAGCAGCGTGATGGCCAGCAACACGGCCTGAAGTCGGCGATAAGGCGCCACCGCCTCGTCAACAGAGCGGGCCAGCACTGCGCGGATCTCGCCGGTGGGCGACCGCGCCAGCAGGCTGACACGCCCATCGATCGTTTCGTCGCCGGCCACGAATTCGGTCAGCCCTTCGTGGGGCAGGAGGACGAACTGGTCGCTCACCGAGGGCGCCAGCGTGCTTTGCACCACGCGCAGTGGCGCCCCGATTGGCTGCGACAGCAAGGCCATGTGCAGGCCAGACAGCTCGTGCAGATCACGCCCCAGCTTGTCGTCGACCGCGAAGCCCATCACGACCCAACCCATCTCGATCGGTGCCTTGAACGGCACCACCACGAACTGGAACGGCCGTTCGCCCACCAGCACCAGCTGGCCCGTGGTGGATGGCCGCGTGCCGGCCGCGTTCGCCAGGCCTTGGCGCACCGGCTGCAGCGCTTCCGAGCCCTGGCTGCCTGCGGCATGCAAGGTGTAGTCGAGCTCGAGCAGCGCGACCACGCTGGCGCCGATGCGTGCGCCATGGTTGTCCAGCGCCGAGCGAATCGTCTCGCGGTCACCAGAAAGCACCGCCTCTCGGAAACCGTAGTCCGCGGCCAGCAAGGTGGCGGCCTGGGCGAGCTGCTGCGCGTTCTGGTCGAGCAGGCGGCCCAGCAGACGCTCACCCACCTCCAGTTGGTTGGCCAACTGGGCTCGCGCATTGGCGTCGATGCTGTGCCGGATGGCGAAGAAGCCCGCCAATTGCACGGCCAACAGCAGGGCGAGAAAGATCGTGACGATCCGACCGGCCAAGCTGCGCAACCAGGCGCGCGCGGTGGGCAACGTCACGACGGATCCCGTCAGCGGTCGGCCACGGGCAGGCTGGCCACGAGGTTCATGGGCACCTGGCCGACCGTGACCGGCTGCTCGATGCCGGTCGAGCCGGCCGGCAGATCGGGGTGCCAACTGCGCAGCACATACGCACCGGGCGGCACGTCGGACAGGGTCGCGTGGCCGCTGGCGGCCGTCTTCGCGTACCAGGGCGTGTCGGCCACCAGCACCCAACCGACCATCTTGTCGTGGATGTTGCAGCCCAGCACCACGACCCCCGCGCGGTCAAACTCCACCGGGTTCTCGGGTCGGCCCACGTAGAGCTTCAGCTCGAACTTCTTGGCCGAAGAAAACGAGTAGACATGGTGGCGAACAGTGTCCTGGTTCGGAAAGTGCACCTTCGTGCCCATCGGCACCACCGTGACGGCCGGGATGAAGCGGCGGCCCTGTTGAACGATCTCCACACGCGGCAGCGGCTGCACCGGCGCCTTGGCGCCCTGCGGCTCCAGCAACAGCACCGCGTCGGCCAGCGGCCGGCCCGATGGACTCACGGCCTGCAGTTGCACAGTCACGGCATTCGCACCAGGGGCCCAGGCCAGCAGCGCCACGGGCCCCGCCCACGCGCCAGCGTGACGGGCACCGCGAATCAGGAAATGAAGCAAGGTCACGGCAACGTGGCGAAAACGGTGAGGGGGAGAAAGAACGGCGGGCGAGAACCAGGCGCGGACACCGCGGCCATCTCGCCGTTTTCGGCCGTCGCGGCCGCCGATTGAGCCCGACCTGCATCGCCCGGCGGTGCAATGGCACACTGCCGTGATGCCCGATGTCTCGCCCTCCCCTTCATCCTGGCTGGTGGCCTGCCTCTGTGCGGGTTGGTGTCGCACCTGCGACGATTACCAAGGTGTGATGACCGACGCGCAGCGCCAGCACCCCGGTGTGCGGTTTGCGTGGGTCGACATCGAGGATCACGCCGACGACCTGGACGACACCGACGGCGCTGCCGAGGACATCGACAACTTCCCCACGCTGCTGTTGGTGCGTGACGGGAAGCCCCATTTCTTCGGCACGGTGCTGCCGCACGCGGCCGTGTTGCAGCGATTGCTTGCGCAGGCCCAATCGGGAGAGTTGCCGGCCAAGACCGACGCCACCGCCCTTCGCCTCGCCCACGCCGTGAGCCGGCTGGTGGCCAGCCGGCCCCAGGCCGTGCGCCTGCCGTAGGCCTGAGCGCCCTTCGCGCCCGCCCCGGTCGCCGCGCGAGCTTGTCCATGCCTGGCCGCTGCGCGCAACGCCAGCGAGACATGGCGTACATCTTCGGTACACCCGCCAGAGAGATGCTGAGCGTGCCTCCAGGCTCGTGCTGACGGGGCCCAGCCGCCCGCCGCGCGGGCCCGTGGATTGCCGAGCCGTGTCTTGTCCAAGCGATGAAAGGAGCGATCGATGGGGCACATTGAATCTCTGGGACGCCGGCGTTCAGCCACGGCCGGTCTCGCAATGGCCGCGGCGCTGACCGTGGCGTTCTCCACCGGCTGCGCCGTGCAGACCCGGGTGCGGCCGGTGCCGGTCGTGTCGACCACGGCTGTCTACGAGTACCCGGCCGGGCCGATGCCGGCGCCGATCGTCGAGAGCCCGCCCGCAGCGCCCGAACCCACCGGATGGAGCTGGGTGCCGGGCCACTGGGTGTGGTTGGGCCATCGTTGGCACTGGCAACACGGCCACTGGGTGCACGAGGCCGTCAACCCGATGCCCCCGCTGGTCGATGAGAACCCCGGCCCACCGCCGAGCGCCGCCCACGTCTGGATCCGCGGCCACTGGCGCTGGGGTGGCCACGGCTGGGTGTGGGCGAGCGGCACCTGGGTGCTGCGCTGAGCCCGATCGCATGGGCACCGAGGGCATCGGTACCTCGAACCCACCACCACCACCACCAAACCCAGTCTTGCTCGGGCGCGCCAGTCGAGGCGCCTCTCTAAATTCCGCCGGGACTCGCCCCTATGGACGGGGGTCAGACCGGGGCATCCAATCTTTTCCGATCGGCGGCCCGATCTCCAAGGGCGCCGCCGGAGGGATTCGAACGCATGGAATTTGACTATCTGGTGATCGGCGGCGGTTCGGCGGGCAGCGTGCTGGCCGGCCGTCTCAGCGAGGATGTGAACTGCCGCGTGGGCCTGGTCGAGGCCGGCCCGGCGGACAAGAGTGTGCTCATCCATTGCCCGGCCGGCCTGGCCATCCTGGCGAAGAATGGCCAAGCCAACTGGGGCTTCGAGACCGTGCCGCAACGCGGCCTGAACGGCCGGCGCGGCTACCAGCCGCGCGGCAAGGTGCTGGGCGGGTCGAGCTCGGTCAACGCGATGATCTACATCCGCGGTCAGCGGGAAGACTACGACCATTGGGCGGATGCCGGCAACCCCGGCTGGGCCTACAGCGATGTGCTGCCGTACTTCCTGCGCTCCGAGCACAACGAACGCGGCGCCAGCGCCTGGCATGCCACCGGCGGCCCGCTGAATGTGATGGACCTTCGCAGCCCCAATCGCCACACCCCGGCCTTCATACAGGCGGGGGTGCAAGCCGGCTTCCCTTTGAACGCCGATTTCAATGGCGCCACGCAGGAGGGCATCGGGCACTACCAGGTGACCCACCGCAACGGTGAGCGCTGCAGCGCCGCCAAGGCCTACCTCGCGCCGGCGAGCGGCCGGCCCAACCTCGAGGTGATCACGGGTGCCCACGCCTTGCGCGTGGTGCTCGAGGGCGGTCGCGCCACGGGTGTGGAAGTGCTGCGCGGTGGCCAGCGCGTGATGCTCAAGGCTCGGCGCGAGGTGCTGCTGGCCGCCGGGGCGCTGCAGTCACCGCAACTGCTGATGCTGTCGGGCATCGGGCCGGTGGACGAGCTGAAGCGGAACGGCATTGCCATCCAACATGCGCTCGAAGGCGTCGGCCGCAACCTGCACGACCATGTGGATGTGGTGCAAGTGGTCGATGCGCCGCACCAGAAGGATTTCTTCGGCCTGTCGATCAGCGGCGCGGCCAGCGTGTGGCGTGCACTGGGCCAATGGCGCAAGCAACGCACCGGCATGCTGACCACCAACTTCGCTGAGGCGGGCGCGTTCCTGCGCACGGCGCCCGATGAAGTCACGCCGGATGTGCAGCTGCATTTCGTGATCGGCAAACTGATCGACCATGGCCGCAAGACCGTGTTCGGACATGGCTACTCGTGCCACGTCTGCCTGCTGCAGCCCAAGAGCCGCGGCCGGCTGACGCTGCGCAGCGCCGACCCGATGGCGCCACCCCAGATCGATCCCAACTTCCTCGCCGATGACGACGACACCGCGCGCTTGGTCCGGGGTTTCAAGCTCATGCGCCGCATCCTGGAGCAGCCTGCGATGGCCGCGCTCGGGGGGCGCGAACTGGCCGCCTCGGCCGCGGCCCGCAGCGACAGCGAGATCGAGGCGTTCATCCGCGGCCACGCCGACACCATCTACCACCCGGTGGGCACCTGCCGGATGGGCGCCGACGCCGACGCCGTGGTCGACAGCCGCCTGCGCGTGCGTGGCGTGCCGGGGCTGCGGGTGGTCGACGCGTCGATCATGCCCCGCATCGTCAGCGGCAACACCAACGCCCCAACGATCATGATCGCCGAGAAAGCCGCCGACATGATCCGTGAGGACGCGCGCAGCGCCTCCTGATCGACACCCACCCGGGCGCCACGCCCTTGAACGCCCCACTGGAGATCCCCTCGATGACCCCTTCGCTGACGCTGCTGGTGTGGATGACCGTGTTCACCTGGGTCGTGCTCATGCTCGCCAGCCTGTCGCGCGCTCGCGCCTGGACACCTCGCGGCATGTCGCTGGCGCTGGGCAACCGGGCCGACATGCCCGAGCCCTCACCGGCCGCGGCACGCCTGGATCGCGCTGCGCGCAACACGCTGGAGAACTTTCTGCTGTTCGCCGCGCTGGTGCTGGCGGCCCATGCCGCACAGGTCCAGCACCCGCACGTCACACTCGGTGCACAGGTGTTCGCCGTCTCCCGGGTGGCGTTCGTGGCGGTGTACTGGGCCGGCATCCCCTACCTGCGCACACTCGTCTGGGGCGCCGGGGTGGCGGGGATGGGCCTGATCGCGGGCACGATGCTCTGATCGCCCGCACGTCCGTGGACGGACGGCCACGAATACCCCGATGGCGATCGGGTTGAATACATTCAGCAACAAAATGGCGTTAGGGTACGGCGTCTTCACTTTCTGAGATGCCTTCATGAAATGGACCCTGACGGCCAGTGCCTGTGCCGCCGCCGCACTGATGACCGTCGCCTGCAGCACCCAGGCGCCCCACGCCACCGCCCCCGCTGGGCATGCGGCTCATTCGCCGCACTGGAGCTACGACGGACCCACCAGCGCCTTGCACTGGGCCGAGCTGGAGCCAGGCTTCCAGACCTGCGGCATCGGGCAAGAGCAGTCGCCGATCAACATCGAGACCTCCCGCGTGACCGCCTCGCCGGATGCCCGCCCCTTGGGCTTCGGCTACACCCCCAGTGAGGGTTCGGTGGTCAACAACGGCCACACGATCCAGGTGGATCTGGCGCAGGCGGGCTCGCTGGTGCTCGATGACGGCGCCTACGGATTGGTGCAGTTCCACTTTCATACGCCCAGCGAAGAGCAGATCGATGGCCAGAGCTACCCGCTGGTGGCCCACCTCGTCCACCGCAACGAGCAGGGGCGTCTGGCCGTGGTGGCCGTGCTGTTCAAGCTGGGCCAGGAGAACGCTGCGCTGAAACCGGTCTTCGCAAAGCTGCCCACCGACGTGGACGGCCGTCGCGCGCTGACGGCGCCGCTGGACGTGACCGCCCTGCTGCCCGCCACACGCGCGCACTACGCGTTCGCCGGTTCGTTGACCACGCCGCCGTGCAGCGAGGGCGTGCGCTGGCACGTGCTGAAGACGCCGGTCGAGATATCGCCGGCCCAACTGGCCGCCTTCAAGGCGATCTACACCATGAACGCGCGGCCCGTGCAGCCGCTGAACGGACGGGCCGTCCGACTGGTGCCCTGAGCTCGGGGCACCTGGCGGCGGGTTCACTCTTCCCCGAGGAAGCCGCCGCTCTGGTGCGCCCACAGCCGGGCGTAGAGGCCGCCTTGGGCGAGCAGGCTCTTGTGATCGCCCTGCTCGACGATGCGCCCGCCGTCCATCACGATCAGCCGATCCATCGCGGCGATGGTGGACAGGCGGTGCGCGATCGCGACCACTGTCTTGCCCTCCATCAGCCGGTACAGGCTCTGCTGGATGGCAGCCTCCACTTCACTGTCCAGCGCACTGGTGGCTTCGTCCAGCAAGAGGATGGGCGCGTCCTTCAGCATCACGCGGGCAATGGCGATGCGCTGGCGCTGGCCGCCCGAGAGTTTCACCCCGCGCTCACCCACATGTGCGTCGTAGCCCGTGCGGCCCTTCGGGTCGACCAGGGTCTCGATGAAGGCATGGGCCTCGGCACGGCGGGCAGCATCGAGCATCTGGGCTTCGGTGGCATCGGGTCGGCCATAGACCAGGTTCTCGCGCACCGAGCGGTGCAGCAGCGACGTGTCCTGCGTGACCATGCCGATGTGGGCCCGCAGGCTGGTCTGGCTCACGCTGGCGATGTCTTGACCATCGACCAGGATGCGGCCGGCCTCCACGTCATAAAAGCGCAGCAGCAGGTTCACCAGCGTGGACTTGCCCGCGCCTGAGCGGCCCACCAGGCCGATCTTTTCACCGGGCCGGATGGTGAGGCTGAAGTTGTCGATCACGGCGCGGCCGGCTTGGCCGTAGCCGAAACGCACGCCCTCGAAACGCACCTCACCGCGCGGCACGCTCAGGCCCGACGCATCCGGCCGGTCGATCACCGAGGCGTGCCGCGTCAGCGTGTTCAGGCCGTCGGCCACGGTGCCGATCTGCTCGAACAGCGTGGCCATCTCCCACATGATCCAGTGCGAGATGCCGTTCAGCCGCAAGGCCATCGCCGTGGCGGCCGCCACCGCCCCGACGCCAGCGCCCCCCTGCGTCCACAACCACAGCGTGGCACCTGCGGTGGCGAGTACCAGGCCCATGCTGAGCAGGTGGATGACGATCTCCAGACCGGTGACCAGGCGCATCTGGCGGTAGGCGATGCCCATGAAATCCTGCATCGCGCTGCGCACGTAGCCCGATTCGCGGCCCGCGTGGGAGAACAGCTTGACCGTGGCGATGTTGGTGTAGGCGTCGGAGATTCGGCCCACCATCAGCGCCCGTGCATCGGCCTGCTCTCGGGCCACCCGCCCGAGCCGCGGCACGAAGTAGACGAGGGCGGCGATGTAGAGGGCAAGCCAGCCGAAGAACGGCACCAGCAGCTTCAGGCTCACCCCACCCACCACCGCCATCATGGTGACGAAGTAGATGATGATGAAGACCAGGATGTCGGTGACCGTCATCACCACATCCCGCACCGCCAGCGCTGTCTGCATCACCTTGGTCGCCACGCGGCCGGCAAACTCGTCCTGGTAGAACGACAGGCTCTGCGCCAGCATCTGGCGATGGAAGTTCCAGCGCAGCCGCATCGGAAAGTTGCCGTTCAGCGTCTGGTACTTGGCCAACGCCTGCCAGGCAACCAGCAGTGGGCTGGCCAACAGCACCGCGGCGAGCAGGTAGAGGCGCTCGCGCTCCTGCGGCCACCACTGGGCCGGCTCGGTGGTCGACAGGCCGTCGACGATGTGCCCCAGGAAGGCGAACAGCAACGCCTCGAAGGCGCCAATCAGCGCCGTGAGCCCCGTCATCACGACCACGTAGCGCCGCACGCCCGTGGTGTTGGCCCACAGGAACGCCCACAGGCGCTGGGGCGCCGGCGGGGGCACCACCTCGGGGTAAGGATCGACGAGGCGCTCGAAATAGGCGAACACGTGGTGACAGCTCAGAAGGGGAATGGACCGGCCAGCGTATCCGATATGCGCCGGGCTCATATGCGGCCGCGGGATATCGATCGCCGTTTTCCTTCCTTTTCATTTCCAAACGCGACAACGACCATGGGCCCATGATCGATGCCAAGCCCACCACCGCGGAGGCGCCCGCCACCCAGGCGCTGGCCCTTCCCTGCACCGGCCAGGCGCTGCGCCAGGCCCTGCAACGCCGCGATTTGCGCGCCCTGGATGAGCTCACCCGGCACCTGCGGGTGGCCGGCTACCGGTTCGATCCGCTGGGGCTCGCCACCGATCTGCTGCAAAACGGCTGCGGCTGGGTCCGCGATGCATTTGGCCATCGGGTACCGGTGCATGTGAAGGTGCCCGCCCGCAGCACCCCCCTCGAACCCCGCGACTCATCCGCGAGCTTCATGCTGGCGCTGTGATCCGGCGCCGCGCCTGCCGGCCGGTGCCCTCCAAGACCGCTGCGCATGGCACCTTGCCAAGCGCCCCTTTTCCCAACACCTCAGAAGAACCACCATGAGCATCCTCGCAGTCAACGCACGCAACCAGTTCCGCGGCAAGGTCAAGGAAATCATCGAAGGCCCCGTCGTCTCCGAAGTGGATGTCGAGACCCCGTCAGGCCTGATCGTCACCTCGGTCATCACGACCCGCTCCGTTCATGAATTGGGGCTGCGCGTCGGTCGCGACGTCGTCGCGCTGGTGAAGTCGACCGAAGTGTCGATCGCCACCCTCTGATTCCCCATCCGCTGCCGTCAGGAACCGAAAGGAGCCGCCCATGCTGAGCACCGTCAAGACCTCTATCGCCACGGCGCCGCGAGTGCGGATGCTGATCGTGCCCGGGCTGCACGGCAGCGGCCCCGACCACTGGCAGACCTGGCTGCAGGCCAAAGAGCCAGACGCCGAACGCATCCGCGTGGAAGACTGGGGCCATGCGGACCTGGACCGCTGGGCCAGTGCCATCGAAGACACCTTGCAGCGCCACCGGGCGGATGCATGGATCGCGGTCGCCCACAGCTTCGGCTGCCTGGCGCTCGCCCACCATGCCGCGCGCGGCGGTCGCAATATCCAGGGCGCCTTGCTGGCAGCGCCTGCCGCCCCCGAACGCTTCAGCCTCGACGAGGGGCAACTGAGCCGCCCGCTGCCCTTCCCATCGACCTTGGTCGTCAGCGCCAACGACCCGTGGATGCAGCATGCCGATGCGCTGTACTTCGGCCGCCGATGGGGCAGCGAGGTGATCGATCTCGGCGAAGCCGGGCACATCAACGCCTCGTCGGGCTACGGCCCCTGGCCCGATGGGTGGAACTGGGCCCGTCAACATGTGCAGCGCGTGGCAGCCACCTTGCGGCCCCGCGAGCGCGCGGCGGCACCGGCGCTGGGTTTCGCCGTCTGATCTTCGTCGCCGCAACGCAGAGCACATAAGCAGTCGCGATTTCATTCGTTCCGCGAAAGGGGCGCGTTTCCTAGGATCGCCGAGCCTGCATCCATGCAGGTGGTCATTCACAAGGAACGCCCCCACCATGCTGTACCGATCGCTGACGACTGCTGTTGCCGCCAGCTTCATCGTCCTGAGCACGCTCGCCGCACCGACGGCCGCGCAAGCCAAGGACATCACGCTGCTCAACGTCTCGTACGACCCGACGCGCGAGCTGTACCAGGACTTCAACAAGGCGTTCGCCACCTACTGGAAGGCCAAGACCGGCGATACGGTATCGGTCAAGCAATCGCACGGCGGCTCTGGCAAGCAGGCCCGCTCAGTGATCGATGGACTGGAGGCCGACGTCGTCACCCTGGCCTTGGCCTACGACATCGACGAGTTGAGCGCCAAGGGCAAGCTGATTCCCGAGGATTGGCAAAAGCGCCTGGGCCACAACTCCAGCCCGTACACCTCGACCATCGTGTTCCTGGTGCGCAAGGGCAATCCGAAGAACATCAAGGATTGGAACGACCTGGTCAAGCCCGGCATCGAGGTCATCACCCCGAACCCGAAGACCAGCGGCGGCGCGCGTTGGAACTATCTGGCTGCCTGGGGCTATGCCCTGAAGCAGCCGGGCGGCAATGAAGCCAAGGCCAAGGAGTTCGTCACGGCCCTGTTCAAGAATGTGCCGGTGCTGGACTCGGGCGCTCGCGGCTCGACGACGACCTTCGTCGAACGCGGCATTGGTGACGTGCTGATCAGCTGGGAGAACGAAGCGTTCCTGTCGGTGAAGGAACTGGGCCCAGACAAGTTCCAGATGGTCGTTCCCTCGGTCAGCATCCTGGCCGAACCCCCGGTGACCTTCGTGGACAAGGTGGTCGACAAGCGCGGCACGCGCGACGTGGCCAAGGCCTATCTCGAGTACCTGTACTCACCCGAAGGCCAGAAGATCGCCGCCGAAAACTACTACCGCCCGATCGACCCGAAGGTGGCCGCCCAGTTCGACAAGCTCTTCCCGAAGGTCAATCTCTTCACGATCGACGAGGTCTTCGGCGGCTGGTCCAAGGCCCAGAAGGCCCACTTCAACGACGGCGGCGTGTTCGACGCGATCTACGCGAAGAAGTAGCCCGACCTGACCATGGTTGCCAGCGCGCCCTCGGGCGCGCTTTTCATTGGTGCGTCACTCCCTGGCGTGTGCGCGCTGATCGATCTCACGCATAAGCAAGCGCGTATTGCTTCGTTCCTCCGGTCGCCCGCGCTGCCTAGCATCGCGGCACGCTGATCGACATGCGTCTGGCTACTAGGGCCTGTTCACACGATTGGAAGGGATCGCGTTGATGACCACAAAGCCGCAGGCAAGGCGCAAACCGCAGCCGGGTTCGACACCCGGCGAGGATTTGCAACGCCGCATGCGGATTCTGTGGTCATCAACCCTTCGGGAAGGCCCGCCGAAACGGGCCACCCGTCGTTGCAGCGCTGGCCCGCACATGAGTGCGGGTGGCGCGCTGCGCCTAGATTGGCCCGTTTCGGCGGGCCTTCGCGACCCTTCGCATCGTGTGAACAGGCCCTGAGCAGTTGGCGCCCCCTTGCCGTGATCCTCTCCCGCACCCTTCTCAAACGCCACAGTGTGCTGCCAGGTTTCGACTTGGCCCTCGGCTTCGCGCTGATGTACCTGTGCCTCGTTGTCCTCATCCCGCTGTCGGCGGTGTTCCTGAAGACGTTCACCCTGACCTGGGGGGCCTTTTGGGACACGGTGACTTCCGACCGTGTCGTTGCGTCGTACCGCCTCACCTTCGGCGCGGCGTTTGCCGCCGCACTCATCAACGCCGTGTTCGGGCTGCTGGTGGCCTGGGTGTTGGTGCGCTATACGTTCCCCTTCAAGCGCGTCGTCGATGCGCTGGTCGACCTGCCGTTCGCTTTGCCGACCGCCGTCGCTGGCATCGCGCTGACATCGCTGTATGCCGCCAACGGCTGGATCGGCCAGTACCTGCCTTTCAAGGTGGCGTTCAAGCCCTTGGGCGTGTTCGTGGCGCTCACCTTCATCGGCCTGCCATTCGTGGTGCGGACGGTGCAACCGGTGCTGGAGGATCTGCAGAAAGAGCTCGAGGAAGCCGCGGCGACGCTGGGCGCGTCAAGGCTGCAGACGTTCTGGCACGTGATCTTTCCGACGCTGATGCCCGCCCTGCTCACCGGCTTCGCGCTGGCTTTCGCACGGGCGCTGGGCGAGTACGGCTCGGTGATCTTCATCGCCGGCAACATGCCGATGGTCAGTGAGATCACACCGCTGCTCATCATCACCAAGCTGGAGCAATACGACTACGCCGGCGCCACGGCGATTGCGGTGGTGATGCTGGTCATCGCCTTCGCCTTGCTGCTGGCCATCAACCTGGTGCAGGCCTGGGCCCGCAAGCGGCAGGGACGTTGAGATGACAAGCACACGCTGGACAGCCGCAGCCGACCAGCGTCTGAATTTTGGTTGGAGTACCCCGTGACCGCTGCCATGACCACCCTGGCCTCCGCACCCGTCGTGCCGGCCCAAGCCCGCGCGCGCTCGGCGCTCGCGGCCACCACCGAACCGGCATGGGTTCGGTGGACGCTGATCGGCATCGCCGGTCTCTTCCTGACGCTCTTCCTGTTCGTGCCACTGGCCGCTGTCTTCCACGAGGCGTTCAAGAAGGGCGTGGATGTCTACCTTGCCGCCATCACCGAGCCGGACGCCGTTTCCGCGATTCAGCTCACGCTGTTGGCCGCGGTGATCTCGGTGCCGCTGAACCTGGTGTTCGGCGTCTCGGCGGCCTGGGCGATCGCGAAGTTCGACTTCCGCGGCAAGAACCTGCTGCTCACGCTGATCGACTTGCCGTTCTCGGTGAGCCCGGTGATCGCCGGCCTGATCTACATGCTCGTCTTCGGCCTGCAAGGCTGGTTTGGCGAATGGCTGCGTGACCACGATCTGAAGGTCGTCTTCGCGGTGCCGGGCATTGTGCTGGCCACCGTGTTCGTGACCTTCCCGTTCATTGCCCGCGAGCTGATCCCGCTGATGCAGGCGCAGGGTCAAGAGCAGGAGGAAGCCGCACGCGTGCTGGGCGCCTCCGGCTGGCAGATCTTCTGGCGCGTGACGCTGCCCAACGTGAAGTGGGCACTGCTGTACGGCGTGATCCTGTGCAATGCGCGCGCCATGGGTGAGTTTGGTGCGGTCTCGGTCGTCTCGGGCCACATCCGGGGTGCGACCAACACCATGCCCTTGCACATCGAGATTCTCTACAACGAGTACCAGTTCGCCGCTGCCTTCGCCGTCGCTTCGTTGCTGGCAGGCCTGGCGCTGGTGACTCTCGTCCTGAAGTATGTGGTCGAGCAGCGCGTCAAGCGCGAGAAGGCCGCCGCCGGATCCGAACACGCCTGAGCCGCAGCCATTGAAGAGGCTTTCCCATGAGCATTGAAGTACGCAACCTCGTCAAGCATTTCGGCTCGCTGGCCGTGTGCGACCACCTCAACCTCGACATCCCCTCAGGCGAACTGGTCGCCTTGCTCGGGCCGTCGGGGTCCGGCAAGACCACCTTGCTGCGGATGATCGCGGGCCTCGAGACGCCCGACTCTGGCTCGGTGCTGTTCCACGGCGAAGATGCCACCTTCGCCGATGTGCGCGAACGCAATGTGGGCTTCGTGTTCCAGCACTACGCGCTGTTCGGGCACATGAGCATCTTCGAGAACATCGCCTTCGGCCTGCGGGTGCGCCCGCGCGCCACCCGGCCGAGCGAAGAAGCGATCCGGAAGAAGGTGTTGGATCTGCTGAAGCTGGTGCAGTTGGACGCCCTGGCGGGCCGCTACCCGCACCAGCTCTCAGGTGGCCAGCGGCAGCGTGTGGCCCTGGCACGCGCCTTGGCGGTCGAGCCGAAGGTGCTGCTGCTGGACGAGCCATTCGGCGCGCTGGATGCCAAGGTGCGCAAGGAGCTTCGCCGCTGGTTGCGCCGCCTGCACGACGAGATGCATGTCACCTCGGTGTTCGTGACCCACGACCAGGAAGAGGCCATGGAAGTGGCGGACCGCATCGTCGTGATGAACGAGGGCCGCATCGAGCAGGTGGGCGCGCCGGACGAGGTGTACGACCATCCCGCCACGCCGTTCGTGTTGAAGTTCCTCGGCGACGTGAACCTGTTCCATGGCCGCGTGGGCTTGGCGCCAGGGCACGACGAAGCGGTGAGTTACGTGCGCCCGCACGAGCTGGACATCGTTGCCGACCCCGACGAAGGCACCTGGGCTGTCACGCTGGCCCAGACACTGACCGTCGGGCCCAACACCCGCATCGAGTTTCGTCGCGAGGAAGACGGCTCGTATGTCGATGTCGAGCTGTCACGCGAGGCCTATCTGCAGTTGCGGGATTCGCTCGGCCTGGCCAACGGCAAGAAGGTGTTCCTCAAGCCGCGACGGGTCACGCGGTTTGCCGTGCCGGCCTGAGGCAACAGCAAGCCCCCAGACGCTGCGGCGTGAGTGCCGCTAAAGTCGGTCCATGGCCACGCCCACATTCCCACCTTGGACCCTCTATCTCGCAGAGGGCACGTGCGCCCAGGCCGTGCACATCGCCTTGATCGACGCCGGAGCCGAGCACCAGTTACGCAGCGTCGACTTCGCTGCCGGCGAGCAACGCGGCGCGGCCTACCTGGCGGTGAATCCCCGCGGCCGCGTGCCGGCGCTGGTCACGCACCGTGGCACGCTGACCGAGGTGCCGGCGCTGCTGCTGTTCATCGCCCAGAGCTTTCCCGCGGCGAGGCTGGCACCGTGGGACGATCCGTTCCAACTGGCCCGGCTGCAGGAGTTCAACAGCTACCTGTGCGCTACCGTGCATGTGGCGCACGCCCACAAACGGCGCGGCGCCCGTTGGGCCGATGACGCCGCGGCCCATGAGGCGATGCGCCGCAAGGTGCCGGCCAACATGGCCGAGTGCTGCGCCCGCATCGAAACCGAGTGGCTGCACGACGGCCCTTGGGTGATGGGGGCCGACTACACCATCGCCGACCCGTACCTGTTCACCCTCGCCGAATGGCTGGAAGGTGACGAGGTCGACCCTTCGGCATTTCCACGGCTGCTGGCCCACCGCACACGCATGCAGGCGCGGGCCTCGGTTCGCGCGGCCAAGGCCGCGATGGCCGCGTTGGCGGGGTAGCGGCACGCCAGCGCGGCGACGGGTCGGCGCGCGTCACCCCGGCCACAGCGGCTTCACACCGGCTTCACAGCGGCGCAGACGGGGTGCCCGCCGGCGAGGCCTGAGCCTGCTGGACGATGTCGGCGGTCAGGTGCGGTGCAAAAGTCTGGATGAAGTCGTAGGCGAAGCCCCGCAACAGGCCGCCGCGGCGTACCGCCACACTGGTGGTGTTGATCGAGAACAGGTGGCGCGCGTCGATGGCGCGCAAGTGAGAGTCGCGGGTTTCGTCGAAGGCGATCGAGGCCATGATGCCCACGCCCAGGCCCAACTCGACGTAGGTCTTGATCACGTCGGCATCCATCGCGGTGAGCACCACCCGCGGGCTGAGGCCGGCGCGGGTGAAGGCATCGTCGATGCTGCCGCGGCCCGTGAGGCCCGTGTCGTAGGTGATCACCGGGTGCTCGGCGAGTCGATCGAGCGTCAACTCGCCGCTCAGCAGCGCATGGCCCACCGGCACCACCACCGAGTGCGTCCACCGGTAGCACGGCAGCGCCACCAGATCAGGGTTGTCGGCCAGTACATGTGACGCGATTCCGATCTCGGCCGAGCCCGTCAGCAACATCTGTGCGATCTGCTGGGGCGAGCCTTGGTGCATCTGCAGTTGGACTTTGGGGTGCAGGGCACGGAAGTCGTGCACCGTCTGAGGCAAGGCGTAGCGCGCCTGCGAGTGGGTGGCCGCCACGCTGAGCACGCCGCTGTCGCCCAGCCGGAAGTCGTCACTCGCGCGGTGCAGGTTGTCGATGTCCAGAAGCGTGCGCTCGACCCACGGCAGCACACGTTCACCGGCGGGGGTGAGACCAGTGAGGCGCTTGCCCGCCCGCACGAAGATCTCGATGCCGAGTTCGTCCTCCAGCTCGCGAATCTGGCGGCTGATGCCGGGTTGCGAGGTGTGCAGCGCCTCCGCCACGGTGGTCAGGTTGAATCCCTGGCGCACCGCCTCGCGGACCGATCGCAATTGCTGGAAGTTCATATCGCTTTCTGGCCCGAAAACAGGCGTCGCTTCATTGTTTTTCGCATTATCGAAAACGGTGACCGGCCCGCCAACGACGATTGCCGCCTGTGCTTGTGCGCCTGGCGCATATCCACCCGAACCTCAAGCACCCGGTCGAGCCCCAACGGGCCTCGAACTGGGCGCCAAGCACCGCCACAGCTCGATCTATCACGAGCCTGTGCAACGACACGGGTCCCTTGTTTTGGCGCGCCAGGCGGGCATGGGTGACAGACTCTCAGCCTCAAAAGGCCAGCTCGATCCAGACGTGCTCGCCACGACGCAGGCGGCTGCCTGGCGTCGGTGCGCCGTAGACACCGAAGCATGAGGGCACGCCGGGGCGCCGCCCGGCACTGAGCTCGGCCACCACGGCCGTCAGCTCCGGGCTCTGTTCGCCCGTGACTGGGTGGATGCCGGGCACCACGCAGCGCTCGCACGGGGTGGTGATGGGCATCCGCCAGCCTGCACTGCGAAGCGCGGCTGCGTGGTCTTCGATGAACGGCAGGCACGACGCGTCGACACCCGAGATCAACAGGTTGGGCCGGAAGCGCAGGACCTCGGCGCACGGCAGGCCACGGGCCAACAGGTGTTGATTGAGTTCATCGATCGACGCGGCATGCACCAAGTGCAGCGGGTTCACACCTGATCGATTCCGCCCTTCCTGCCCCAGGCGGGCCAGACGAAGCGGCGCGCCCGTGGCTCGCAACAGCAGCTCCGCCACGCCGTCGCCCGCGTCGGTGGCAGGAAATACCTCCATCGCCTTCGCCCGGTCGTTCCACAGGTGCACGATGCCGTCCCGCCCTTGGGGATCCAGCGCCCGCGCCTCGGTGCCCCGCAGGCCCGCCCACCATTGGCCGTCAATCCACGCGGGCTGCACCTGAGACAAGGTCGGGTGCACCCCCTGCCAGGTGACGTGGCCATGCTCGTCGACCACCACCCACTCCCGGTCACCGGCGATCAAGCCGTGGCTGTCAATCTGGATCTCGTCCATCTCCACCGCGGCACATGCCTTGATGGGATAGACCCACAGCGCATCGATGCGCGCAGCCAGCCCTTCCGGGGCCACGGGAGACCGAGATGTGGGAGAGGTATCGGGCATGTTGAGGAAGGCGGGGCGAGCGGGATGCGGCACCTGCGATCAGGTGCCGGGCGATGTCGCGAACATCCTACGCGCGACCGCCCCACGTAACATCCATGCCCTTGGCCTACCGGCCACGATGTTCCAACGGCGCTCACCCGGGAGACCCCCATGCCGCTTCGCTCCATCCCTTTGGCCGCCGCCCTCATCGCGGCCTCGCTCAGCGCCCTGGCGGGCCCGCCGCCGACCCCGGTGCGCGACGTGACCCAGGTCCTGCACGGCGTCACGGTGCACGACCCCTACCGCGACCTCGAGGACGTGAAGAGCGCGGCGACCCAAGCCTGGCTGAAGGCCCAAGGCGACTATGCGGAAAGCATGCTGGCCACCATGCCGGAGCGCCAGGCGCTGACCGCCCGCGTCGACGCCCTGTCGCGTGCCACGGGCGATGCCGTGCGCGGCGTAGTCCGCCTGCCCGGCGAGCGGCTGTTCTATCTGAAGCGCGAAGCCGGCCATGCGCAGTACAAGCTCGTGACCCGCGTGGGCCTGAAAGGCGCCGAGCAGGTGCTGGTCGACCCGGAGGAGCTGACCAAGGCCAAGGGCGTGCCGCACGCCATCAACTATTTCGTGCCATCGTGGGACGGCAAGCGGCTGGCCTACGGCTTGTCGGCCGGTGGCTCGGAAGACGCCTCGCTCTACGTGATGGAGGTGGCCACGGGACGGGCGCTGGGCCAACCCATCCCGCGCGTGCACGAGAGCCTGGTGAACTGGGCGCCAGACAACCTGCACCTCACCTACAACCAGATCCGCGACTTGCCCGCGGATGCGCCCCCCACCGAAACCTTCCTCGACAGCACGGTTTTCGTGGTGCGCGCTGGCGCACCCGAGAGCGAAGCGCAGGCCCTGTTCGGCCCCCTGGTCAACAAGACCCTGAAGCTCGACCGCCTGGACGTGGCCGGCGTCAGCTTCGATGCGAGCAGCCGATTCATGGTGGCGCGGACCACCGACACCACCGTGCCGGAGGGCAAGCTCTTTGTGGCACCGGTGGCGGCGCTCGGCAAGCCAAACGTCCCGTGGCGGCAGATCTCGGGCTTCGATGACGCAGTGACCGATCTGCAACTGCAGGGCGACACGCTGTACCTGCGCACCCACAAGGGTGCGCCGCGAGGCCGCTGGGTGGCCTTGAACCTGGCCGCCGGCGGCGGCATCGAACGCGCCAAGTTGGCCATCGACGAGCCGGCACGTGGGGTGCTCAAAGGCGTGATGATCGGTCGACAAGGCCTGTATGCCGAGGTGGCCGAGGGCTTCAACACCCGGGTGATGCACTTTCCAGGGCAAGGTCGGCCGGGCATCGACGTGGCCCCCGGCCTGAAAGGCAGCACCTTCGCGATCGACGACCGCAGCCATGTTTACGGCGACATCTGGCTTGGCACCAGCACCTGGACTGAGCCGCCGAAGATCCTTCGCACCGCCGGCCCCGGCCAGGCCGTGGAAGACACCGGCTTGATGCAGCGCCGCGTGCCGCCCGGCACGCCTGAACTGACGGTGAGCGAAGTGATGGTGCCCAGCCACGACGGGGTGCAGGTGCCGCTGGCGATCATCCACCGCGCCGACCTGAAACGCGACGAGCCCCACCCCACGCTGCTCGTGGGCTACGGCTCGTACGGCCTGTCGATCGAGGCATTCTTCGATCCGCGCGGCGTGGCCTGGCTCGAGCGTGGTGGTGTTCTGGCCTACGCGAACGTTCGTGGCAGCGGGGCTTTTGGCGAGGCCTGGCATCGCGCGGGCTTCAAGGCGACCAAACCTAACACTTGGAAGGACGGCATCGCCAGCGCCAAGTACCTGATCGACAAGGGCTACGCGACGCCGAAGACCATGGGCATCTGGGGCACCAGCGCCGGCGGCATCTTCGTCGGCCGCGCGGTGACCGAGGCCCCGCAGCTGTTCACCGCAGCAGTCTTCGACGTGGGGATGATGGACACCATCCGCTCGGAAGAGTCGGCCAACGGCATCACCAACATCAGCGAGTTCGGCACGGTGAAAGACCCGGCCGAGTTCAAGGCACTGCTGGAGATGAGCACCTACCACCAGATCCAGGATGGCGTGGCCTACCCTGCCGTGATGCTGGTGCACGGGCTGAACGACCCGCGCGTCGACGTGTGGCAAAGCGCCAAGGCCGGCGCACGCCTGCAGGCCGCCAGCAGCAGCGGCCGCCCGGTTCTTCTGCGCCTGGACGGCCAGGCCGGCCACGGCGTGGGCAGCACCGCGCAGCAGCAGATCAGCAAGCTGGGCGACATCTACGCTTTCTTGCTGTGGCAGTTTGGGCAGGCAGTGGCCTCAGGCGGCGCGAGCAGCGGCGCAAGCACCGCGCCGGCGGTGACCACAGCCGCCAGGCCCTGAGCCCAAACAAAACGGGCCCCACCGCTCGGTGAGGCCCGTCTCGGGTCGATCTTCATTCGGCCGCAACGGCGCCCCGCCAGGGGCACCAGCGGCTTACTTGGCCAAGGCCGCTTCGAACTTCGCCTTGGTGTCCTTCAGCGCCTGCGGCAGGTGGTAGGCCAGCTGCGTAAAGAGTTCGTCGTGCAACTTCAGCTCTTCGCCCCAGGCGGCGGGCTCGGCGCTGATGATCGAGTCAAACTTGTCGCGGCTGAATTCGAGGCCGGACCACTCCAGGTCTTCGTAGCGCGGGCTGATACCGAAGAAGCTCTCGGTGCCTTGGGCCGAGCCTTCGATGCGCTCGACCATCCACTTCAGCACGCGCATGTTGTCGCCGTAGCCCGGCCACACGAACTTGCCGTCAGCGCCCTTGCGGAACCAGTTGACGCAGTAGATGTTGGGGAGCTTGGCGCCCTGCGACTGCAGCTTCGCGCCCACATCCAGCCAATGCTGGAAGTAATCGCTCATGTTGTAGCCCATGAACGGCAGCATCGCGAACGGGTCGCGGCGAACCACACCTTGCTGCCCCGCGGCAGCGGCGGTGGTTTCCGAGCCCATGGTGGCGGCCATGTAGACGCCTTCGGTCCAATTGCGGGCCTCTGTGACCAGCGGAACGGTCGTCGAACGGCGGCCGCCGAAGATGAAGGCGTCGATCGCCACACCCGCGGCGTCGTCCCAAGCGGCGTCGAGGGCGGGGTTGTTGGTTGCGGCCACGGTGAAGCGGGCATTCGGATGCGCGGCCTTGGCACCGGTTTCCTTGGCGATCGCCGGCGTCCAGTCCTTGCCCTGCCAGTCGATGCAATGGGCGGGGGCCTCGCCCATGCCTTCCCACCAGACATCGCCGTCATCGGTCAGCGCCACGTTCGTGAAGATCACGTCGCGGTCGAGACTCTTCATGCAGTTCGGGTTGGTCTCGTGGTTGGTGCCGGGGGCCACGCCAAAGTAGCCGGCCTCGGGGTTGATCGCGCGCAAGCGGCCATCGGCGCCCGGCTTGATCCAGGCGATGTCGTCACCGATGGTGGTGATCTTCCAGCCATCGAGTGCCTTCGGAGGGATCAGCATCGCGAAGTTCGTCTTGCCGCAGGCGCTGGGGAAGGCGGCCGCGACGTGGTACTTCTTGCCGGCGGGTGAGGTCACGCCCAGCACCAGCATGTGCTCGGCCAACCAGCCCTGGTCGCGGCCCATCGTCGAAGCGATGCGCAGCGCAAAGCATTTCTTGCCCAGCAGCGCGTTGCCACCGTAGCCCGAGCCATAGCTCCAGATTTCGCGGGTCTCGGGGTAGTGAACGATGTACTTGGTCTTGTTGCAGGGCCAGGCCACGTCCTTCTGCCCGGCTTGCAGCGGCGCACCGACCGTGTGCACGCAAGGAACGAATTCACCATCGGTGCCCAGCAGCTCCAGCACCGGCTTGCCCATGCGGGTCATCGTGCGCATGTTGACGGCCACATACGGGCTGTCCGACAGCTCGACCCCGATGTGCGCGATCGGCGAGCCCAGCGGGCCCATCGAGAACGGCACCACGTACAGGGTGCGGCCCTTCATCGCGCCCTTGAACAGCGCTTGATCGCCGGTCTGCAGCAGAGTGCGCATCTCGGCCGGCGCCATCCAGTTGTTGGTCGGGCCGGCATCTTCCTTCTTGGCGCTGCAGATGAAGGTGCGGTCTTCGACGCGCGCCACGTCCGACGGATCGGACCAGGCCAGGTAGCTGCCCGGGCGCTTGGCGGGGTTCAACTTCTTGAACGTGCCGGCATCGACCAGCCGCTGGCACAGGCGGTCGTACTCTTCCTGGGAGCCGTCACACCAATGGATGTCGGCGGCTTCGGTCAAGGCGGCGATTTCGCTGACCCAGGCGATCAGGCGAGCGTTTTTCACGTACGCGGGCGCGTTCAGGCGCAGCCCCTCCATGGCGGGACGGTTCACAGGCAATGCTCCAATTTTCAAGACAAGACAAAAAGCGAAGACGGAATTGGGCGAGCCTCGCGCGGGCGCTGGCTCCTCGCCAGTCGCTGCGGGACTCGCCCAATGCCGTGGGCGCTAGGTGTCTTGGCCTTCGCGAGCAACCTTCGGGCCTGGTTACGGCCGGTTTCTCCGATCGCGCCTCACGCGCGCGCGATCTGTCGAGGTGGATCACCTGTCAAACCAGTGTAATGGTGCGGTAACTCGGGCGCCTGCCCAATCCATGCAAATCTGGAATGGGCCAATGCGCAGAAAGTCTTGCCTCGGCCAGCGCGCTGAATGGCGTATAGGGGCCGTGGCAGACCGTCAATGTCGAAATTCACTGAACCTGGGACTCTGTTCGCTGAATGTTGAACACGGGCCTCCTGGAGAGCTGAGGCCGGAAGGGACAGTGCTGTTTTAGTGATGCTGCCGCCGTGCCAGCGCCTTGGTTCGCTGGGCGGAGTACTGAGAGATCCAGGCGGATGACCAACCCACCTGCTCGTCGAAGGTTACTGGATCAAATATGACAACACGTGCTCCACCGTATCCGAAGCCCACGGCTACGGGATGGTGCTGGCCGCCTACATGGCCGACAAGGCCACCTTCGACTCGATGTACGGGTACTTCACCAAGCATCTGAGCAAGGCTGGCCCTCACCTGATGGCATGGAAGCAGACGCTCAAGGGCGGCAAGATGACCGACGCGGAAGAGCAGATTTCGGTCACCGACGGTGACCTCGACCTGGCTTACGCGCTGCTGCTGGCTCATGTGGAATGGGGCTCGACAGGCAGCATCGACTAAAAGGCGCGTGCGCTGTAAGCAGCCAGGGAACACATGTTGATCTGACAGCGCCCTGGTAGTGAACATCTGTCCGCTTAGAAGGAGTCGGACACGTGAACACTTATGGGGTCGATCTGATGGGCCGGCGGCGTC
>NZ_JBBUTG010000029.1:0-74640 GCF_038066555.1 Ideonella lacteola
CGCTGTTCGCGCTCGCGAACTTGTGGCTGGTGCGTCGGCGCTTGCTGGGAGCCGGGGCATGAGTGCGTCCAAATCGGCGAAAGCCTGGGCTACGCTCGCCGAATCGGCGCCCAAGAGCTTGGGCTGAAGGCGTTTCTGGCATCTCGAGCCAAGATTCCGTGTTCTTCAGCGTCCATGCACGTCGCGCCATGCTTTGTGCAGACCATCCCTAGGGAACGAAAACTCCCCCATCATTCCAATGGAATCGCGCCTTACCCCAGTTCTTTGCGGAGCATGCGTTGTCGTCTTGACCGCATGCTCAACTAGCCCGGCCATACCAAAGTTGGAGGGTCGTCCAGACGTGATGGCTCGAGTTGACGCAAGGCCGGGGGAGTTCCAGTTGTTGAGGGGGTCGATCGATGCCAAGCCAGGGCAGTTGCCAGAGCCCATCCGATTCGAGTTCGAATTCCAGAAAATGCAGCCTTCCGAGCAATGGCGGCCCACGATCAATCTGTGCGTGTATGCGGGAAACGAGGAACAGGTCATGTGCCTTCAAGTCATGAAGACGTCTGAACTTGCACAGCTTGTGCCTCGGGTCCTGATCACAGTAGACAAGTCGTCCGAGGTCCAGAAGAAGGAAACCAGCTTTCTGCTCGAAGCCAAGTCGACCCATACACTTGATGTGAATTTTTCCAAAACGGTCACGTCGTTCAGGATTGATGGAAGGCTTGTGCATGAACAACCCTCCTCGCTTGTCCTTGACGCGTACTACTTCAGTTGCTCTTCTGCTGTATGCGGCTTCAACATCTATCAGCCTCCGGGCAGGCACTAGCGAGCAAAGCCCAGGCTGTGCGTGGTTGCTCGTTCCCTAACCCCTTCGTCAAGGGGACCTGCCTTCGGCGGGCCCCTTTTGTCGAACGTTAGGCGTCGTATGAGCCCGCCGGAAAGCTGGTTTGAGAGTGCGGTAGCGGAAAGTTGGAGCCAAGCAGTCATGGCTGCTTCAGTTCGCTACGCTGAGGTTCGCGATCAAGTTGTCAAGGCGCTGAAGTCCGCGAATCCAGAAGTCCGATCGGCAGCGATCGCCACGGTAAATGAAGCGAATGACAAGTTGGCTCATGATCTTGTCGTCCGACTCGCCAATGATCCCGACACTCAAGTTCGCGAAGAGGTTATGGAATACATCGAAGAGTTTCCGCAGGAGAGCGATGTCGGAATCCTACTTGGCAGCCTCAAAGCAGGCGAGAGCCTCTACTTGGCAAGCTCCGCGCTCAGAAAGATCCTTGGGAATGTTGGACCACTACTCGATGATGAAGAAGCCGATACTAGAGCCAATGCAGTTGCAGCTTGGGAAGAGGCCGTTCGTTTCTACCTCAGCGACGTCTAACACCTCTTTCAAGGGGACGTCCCGCAAGCGGTCCTCCTCTTACTTCGAGCGTTAGGTGTCGTCAAGTGATTCGACGCGTTCTCCGATTCCTAGGTTACGGACTCGCGTGTCTCCTGACGGCAATAGCTTGCCTCGTTGGCTTGGCTGTCCTTTTCAACGATCAGGAAGACACCTTCTTCGTTGTCGGCGCCGAGCTTGCCGACCCCGCCTACTTGAATACACTTGAGCAGGATCTCCGAGGGGCCGATCCTCTTCGCGATAACTTCGGCTTTGGGTTTTCTGCTCATCGTCTAAAAGTGGGCGAGGGACTCGTTCTAGCGTACCGCCACTTTTCTGGTGGCAGCATCAACTACATCGATGACGAGACGTACCGCAAGTTGACGATCTGGCTCCGTGACCCGCGTGCCCACCTCGTAACCAGGCAAACGGTAAGCTTTCCAGGTCAAGGCATAGTGCTTCTCTCGTCGGGCGGCTCAGCTTGGCCACGCAACGACTGTTCTGGCTACGTAACAGGAACAGCGGAGATCACGCCACTTGATTTTGGTTTGAGCATTCATGTCGAAGGTACCTTTGTGCCTCGTGGCACTCGCAGAGCCCTGGATGAATGCAAATCACGAGAGGTCAATTTGCAGTTCGTAGCGACGCAGGCGCGACTCTCAGGGCTCACGCCTTGGCAAGGCGGCTCAGGAGCCAAGCATCCTTATGCCGAAACCTATGTTCATTAGTTCCGCAACGGCGACACCTAACCCCTCCGTCAAGGGGACTGGCCTGCGGCCAGCCCCTTACGTCGAACGTTGAGGACTCGGTCAGGGTCTGCTTTTCGGTTGCCAACCTGCGGGCGGTGAAAGACGGCAATGGGTCGAGGTCAGCCAGTCACGCCACACGGCAGCTGACGTTCGCCTGCCGCGGCGACAGGAACCGCGCTCGGGTGGCTCTTCACCGCTACGTTCATCAGGCCGGCGCCGCCGCTGATGAACGCTTGAGGCCGCTATTCGACCGCAGCGCCTGAACGGAGGCCCCCAATTCTGAGCAGCCCCTGGCGCCCGCGAATGCGAAAGCCCCCGCTGCCTGACAAGCAAGCAACAGGGGCGGGGAAGGCATCAGCCTTTCAGCCGAGCACTTCAGTCACGACGCCAGCACCGACGGTTTTCCCGCCTTCACGCATCGCGAAGCGCATGCCCTTCTCGATCGCGACGGGCTTGTTCAGCTCGAAGTTGATCAGGGCCTGCGCGCCGGGTTCGACAACGCCGGCATTGGCGTCGACGCTGATAACTCCGGTCACGTCGGTCGGGCCGAAGAAGAACTGCGGCTGGTAGCCGGAGCCGAACGGCGTGTGGCGGCCGCCTTCTTCCTTGCTGAGGACGAAGATCTGAGCACGCCCCGTGCGGTAGGGCTTCAGTGCGCCGGGCTTGACGACAACCTGGCCGCGCACGACCTCATCGCGCTTGACGCCGCGCAGAAGAAGGCCCACGTTCATGCCCGCACGCCCTTCGGCCACGTCCTTATGGAAGGACTGCACGCCGGTGACCACGACAGGGTCGTCACCGGACGAGCTGAGACCGACGATCTCCAGCGAGTCGCCCACGCGGATGACGCCGCGCTCGATACGACCGCTGATGACGGTGCCGCGACCCGCAATGGTGTGCACGGCCTCGACGGGCATCATGAACGGGCTGGCGTAGTCGCGCACCGGGTCAGGGATGCGCGAGTCCAATGCGTTCACCAGCTCGACGATGCATTGCACGTCCGGGCTATTCAGCTCGCCACGTTCAGCGGCGGCCAGCGCCTTCATCGCACTTCCAAAGACGAAGGCGGGCTCCAGGTAGCCATGGGTGGCCAGCAGAGCGCCGATCTCCATTTCGATCAGCTCGGCGATATCGGCGCGGTCGCTGTCGGGCACCAGGTCCATCTTGTTCACGAACACCACCATGTGGCCCACATTGACCTGGCGAGCCAGGAGAACGTGCTCGATGGTCTGGCGGGCGGCGCCTTCGGTGCCGTCTACCAGCAGGATGGCGCCGTCCATTTGCGAGGCGCCGGTGATCATGTTCTTGATGTAGTCGGCGTGGCCCGGGCAGTCGATGTGCGCGTAGTGGCGGGTGTCCGATTCGTACTCGACGTGCGAGGTGTTGATCGTGATGCCGCGCTCGCGCTCTTCCTTGGCGTTGTCGATCTGCCCATAGGACAGAGCGCGGCCGCCGAAACGTGCGGCCTGCACGGAGGTGAGCGCAGCGGTCAGGGTCGTCTTGCCGTGGTCGACGTGTCCGATGGTGCCAACGTTGACATGAACCTTGGTGTTCATGATGAGTTCTCCAGTTTGATGGTGAGTTTGAAAGGTGCCGATGCCGTCCACTGGCCAGGTGGACTTGTCGACGGGGTTGTCGGCGCGCGCGCCAGACCAGGTGTGCCCGCTTGCGCGGACAAAACAAAAAAGCCTGCGGGGTGTGTGGCCACCCGGCAGGCTTTCTCAATTCGCCTGAAGGATGGACCTCCAGGCACACGCAGGCCCGGAGGGGTCTACACGGACCACTCCACGAAGGGGACGCACGGCACGGCGCTGCAAGCAGCGAGTGCGGCGAAGAATGCGGACGAATCTCGATCGAGGCTCATGGCCTGGGTCTCCAACGGAGGGCGGAAAAAACAAAACCCGGTGGCCTATGGCCTACCGGGTTTCGTCGAACTCAGGAGGCCGAGCCTCCGGATGGAGTGGCTCTAGGGAAGCAGTGCTGCGTCATATGCCGCGCGCAGCGTATGCACCGCTGCGTAGCGGGTCGTCGATGCGGCTTGAGCGCGTTGAGAAATGAGGAGCTGCTTCATGGAGGCCGAAGGCTAACACCGTGATGTGATGGAAGCAACGGTGGCGTTGCGCGCGCGCAGCAGATGGGGCGTCACGCGAGTCCGGTGACCGTCGGCGCACCGGCATTCGTCAAGCCCGATCTGGTTGGCCTTGGGCTGGGCTGAATTGATAGGAACGACCGGTTGGGGGCGAAGCACGTGTTCAATCCATCTCGATGCTGACAGCCAAGTCAAGCGGCGGAGAATGTCCACCGGCCGGGAAGCCGAACAGGTGCCCTCGACCGTGGAGAAAAGCAGCAAGAAGGATTCAAGGAGGCTTCATGCGGAACTCCGCTCGATTCAGCGCGACGTTCTTCGTCGCGGCGGCCGCGCTGGTCGGCGGGGGCGCACTCGCGGCCAGTGCAGAAGATGCACCCTGGCCGACGCTTGGGTGGCACCACTCGTCTCCGGAAGCTCAAGGGCTCGATTCCGATGCACTGGCAGATGCGTTCGACTATGTTCGTGACCACGACACGCGAATCCACAGCCTCACCATTGTCCGCAATGGCCATATCGTCTTGGATGCCTATTTCTGGCCGTTTCAGAACGGGCAGTTGCATGACGTGGCATCCGTGACGAAGAGCGTTACCACCACGCTGGCTGGGATCGCGGCCAGCCAAGGGGCCTTCGCTGGACTCTCGCAGCCACTGACCTCGATATTCAGCGGACGCGCAATTACCAATCTGGACGACCACAAGCGGCGGCTGAGCCTCAAGCACCTCCTGTCGATGACCTCTGGACTGGACTGTCACGCCGAACCCGGCGAAATCACGCTATGGCAGATGAGGAGAAGCAACGACTGGACGCAGTTCATGCTGGATCGTTCGATGAGCGACGAACCCGGAAGCCGCTTCGAGTATTGCTCGGGTGGCATGCATCTGCTGTCCGCGGCGATCACAAAGGCGACCGGCTTCAGCGCGCTGGATTTTGCGCGGCGGGAGTTGTTCTCTCCACTGGGCATCGGCAACGCGACTTGGCCGGCTGATACCCAGGGCGTCTCCTATGGATGGGGCGACCTGCGCCTTGAGCCCCGAGACATGGCCAAGTTGGGTTACCTATGGCTCAACAATGGCCGCTGGGAAGACCGACAGATCATTCCCAAGGGCTGGATGGAGGCGGCCATTCAACCTCAGGCCAGCCCGCCGTACACGGATCAGAAGTATGGCTACGGCTTTTGGCTTCATACGAACCGGCGGCCGCCTGAGTTCGAGGCGGTTGGTCGTGGCGGCCAGCGGATCACCGTCGTTCCGGAGAAGAACATCGTCGTCGTGTTCACGGGCGGCGAGTTCGAGCCTGGCGAGGTCGGCGCATTCATCGGCCGTGCCCTCAAGGCCGACGAGCCCTTGCCAGAGAACCCATCGGGGACGGCTCGTCTAGCCGCTGCCGTCAGGGAGGCCGCAATGCCTCGGCTTCCGGCTGGGTATGTGCCGCCGCTGGCAAAGGAGATTTCAGGCAGGCGATATACCCTCGCCGCAAATCCGCTGAACCTGAAATCCTTCGTACTCACCTTCTCGGACGCGCCGGGCCCGCAGCTTGAACTCGAGGTCGGCGATCTGCATGACGGGCCACGGCCCATTGGACTGAATGGAGTTCCGCATTTGTCTTCCGACGGCCCTTCGGGTCTACCTGTCGCTGTGACGGGGGTCTGGGAACGCGAGAACACCTACTTCATTGAGTACAACGAAGTCGGGGGCATCAATACCTATCGTCTCAGGCTGCGGTTCACGGGCGATGACGTCGACGTGACCTTGTCCGAACGGTCGCGGGTGATCCCGAGCGCCAGATTTCGCGGCACATCCGCGCGCTGAACGCCGGGCGCCCGCCTTCTTGGAGCGCGAGCACCGGATTGGGATCGGGTGCCAGCTGATGACCAACAAGCCAGCAGCCCTTCAGTATTCGATCACGCGTTCGAGCCTGAGTTGCCAGTTCGCTTCGCCGCGGGTCAGCCGGTACTGCATTTGGCGCACACCGCCGCTGGGCTCGGCGTTGAGGTCGCCGTCTTTGTAGACCGGGAAACGCCTCACCAGCGCGCCCTCCACCACCGCGAAGTCGTCGTGCCCCATGTAGCCCTGGGCGGCCTTGGCGTCGTCGCTGACGGGTGGCAGGTAGATCTCGCTCAGAGACTTGCGCTGGTTGGCGCTGAAGGCCACCAGCGTGGCGTACGCGCCAGCGCCTGCCGATCTGACGTAGACTTACAACTCGGGCGAGCCGTCGGCGTTGAGGTCGGCCACCTCGGCGCGTGTGATCTGGCCTTCGATGGAGCGGACGATGGGGGTGTTGTCGATGGCCAGCCCGCTGGGCACGATGCGCAGTTCGTTGGTCGATCCGCCATTCGCGCTGGTGGCGTGAAAGCTGATCCCCTGCAGCGTCAGGGTCTGGTCGAACGGCACGAGCGGCGGTGCGGCGGCCGGCAACACGGTGGGCGGGGTGTTCGCCGGCCGTACCGCCATGCTGCTGGGCAGGCCGGCCGTGTCCCAGTAGACAAAGATCGACTCCTTGGCCAGCCGGTAGATCTGGCCTTGGTCGCCCAGGCCCTTGCTGCGGACAGCCTTCTGGCCGTTCTCGTCGATGTAGTTCCCGGCCGCGCCTTGCGGGCTCAGTTCGTGGCGCCGGCCATCGGCCCGGTCGATGGCCACGTGGCCCTGGCGCTGCGAGTAGGTGCAGGCAACGACCTTGGAGGCGGTGTCTGAGCCCTTGGGATAGATGTCGCAGCGCGCGTTGACGGTGTCGGCGCGGGACGCGCCAAAGCATCCCATGCACAGCAGCACGGTGGCTGTGGCGCACAGAGAAAGTGAACGTGGTTTCACCGTGATGCTCCTCTGTTGCATGGCTCGGTCGGCCCGCCGGCATGCGTGGCCCGCCCTGCCTCGGTGATTCTCTGGCAGACACAAGCCATATGCGTGTGGTCAGTCCAGTGTGGCGCCAAAACGGATGGCGAACTGGGGCCAGGCGGGCAGCCAAATCGGTTGGCCACCCGCAACCGAGCCGGCCGTTCACGAGGGGTCAAAACAAGCACTCGGCACAGGCGCAGAGGCACTTGATAGCGATCACTTGTCATCGCCCCTCTTCAGCGGGCCGAATCGTGTGCACTCCGGCACGCTTCGTCTCGTGGTCAGGCCGCCCCTTCCCCCTTTGTCGCCGTAAACGTTTTCTGCAGCAGGCCGATACGCGGTTACAAACTTAATCAAGGGAGTTCGCGGCACGCCTCACACGGGGCGTGGCCGTACCGCTGTCATGACCGAAGCCGTCGAAGTCAACCACCACTACCTCGACCGTGTGGTGGCCCTTTCCGAAAACAGCGGCGTCGAAGCCAGTGAAGACATCATCGCCGGCAATGGCATGAAGCTTCTGGCCAAAGGCGCCCGCATCGATGCCCGCGCCAAGGAAAGGCTGCTGGAGTACAAGCTCACCAAGCCTCTCGAAAGCATGATGCGGGTGGTCGAAGGCGTCGGCTCGCGCAAGATCGACCGTGTCGCCGAAAGCCTGATCGACCGGCACCCGCTGCTGTCTCGCCTGTGTGGCGCCGCCACGGGCAAGCTGCTGACCACGTCCCTGCGCGACCTGATCCTCACCCCCCAGGTTGACTCGCTGTTGAGCTTGTACGCCTCACAAGGGCCTTCGAAGCTGGACCATGCCGTTGGCATATCGCTGCTGAGCGCTGCCATGGGCAACGAGATCGCCAATGGCCCGCCGATGGACCTGATGCTGATGTCCGGCCTGCTGCACGACGTGGGCGAGCTCTACATCGATCCGGCCATCCTCTCGGCCGGCGGTGCCCAGTTGAGCCCGCAGCAATGGAAGCATGTGGCCGCCCATCCGATCGTTGGCAGCCGGGTGCTCAAGGACATGCCCGGCGCCGGGCCGAAGGTGGCGCAGGCGGTGCTGCACCACCACGAGCGGCTTGATGGCTTCGGCTATCCGGCCGGGCTTCGCGCCGATGCGTTGCCGATGGCGGGGCAGGTGCTGGCCATGGCCGAAATGCTGATGGGCCTGCTGGAGGCGGGCCAGCACCATGCCGAGCGCGCCGAAGTGGCGGTGAAGCTGATCCCCGGGGAGTTCAACCGCGCCTTGCTGGACAAGGTGGCCACCGCGGCCCATGCCGAAAGCAAGAACCCGAAGCGGCCGGCCAACGGCCATGCCGAGCTGGAGTCTTCGATCAGTGAGCTGACCGAACGGGTGACCGCCGTGTACGGCGCGCTGCTGCGATTTCGCCAGCACCGCGACACGATCCAGGCTCAGCTCGCCACCGCGAGCGCGCCCCTGCAAACCCTGCTGCAGCACGCCCTGGAGCGCTGCCACCGCATCTGCATGGCGTTCTCCAGCACGGGGCTGGACAGCCACCGGCCCGAGCAACTGACGGCCGAGTTGGCCGACCTCGACCGCACGGTGCAGCTGGAAGTGTCACTCGTCCTGCGAGAGCTGCAATGGCGCTTGTGGGAGCTTCAGCGCGAAATGGCGCTGCGCTCTGAACAGCTTGCGCCAGGCGACAGCGCCGTGGTGAAGCAGTTCATCCACATCACCACCGCATAGAGCCATCGCCCTGCCCGGCCGGGCCTCTCAGGTGGTGCTCTTGCACCGGGCGTAGATGGCGGTGTCGCGCGGGCGGCCGCCCAGGTTGGGCCGCCAGGTGGCCAGGCGCAACACGCCTTCCTTCTGCAGGCCCAGCTTCTCCAGCACGCGGGCCGAGGCCAGGTTGTCGGCATCGGTGGTGGCCCAGATGCGCAAGACGGAGGGCTGCCGTTCCAGCCAGTCCACCAGCAGGCGGCCGGCGGCTGTGGCCACGCCCTGCCCCCAGGCCGCCCGCGCCACAAAGTAGCCAAAGTCGGCCGCATGGCCTTGCACACGCGTGGCGATGCAGCCGACCAGCGGGCCACCGGAACGCGGCTCGATCACCCAGTGGTACTCGCTGCCCGCCACCCAGCGGCCGGCCACGCCTTCGAGGTAGGCCCGCGCATCGGCCACCGACCGGTGGGCGGGCCAATCCATGTAGCGCATCACCTCAGGATCGTGGGCCACGTCGAACACGGCCTGCGCATCGGCGACGGTCGAGCGGCGCAGGCGCCATTGCGCCCCCACGATCACCTCAGGAACCTGCTTCAACATGCCGCGCCCACTTTGTCAGAGGGCGCGATTCTCGCAGCGCATCTCCACCTCACCTGAAGAACGCGCCTTGCTGGCTTCTCTGCCCCTGAGGCGGCCCACTCAGGGCGCCAGGCGCGGCAGCACCTGCACGGTCTTGGGCAACGCTGTTTTCAGGCGAACGCCGCCGTCGGCGTCGTGGATCAGCAGCGTGCCCCCGTTGGTGTCGGTGTTGAAGCGCACCGTCGCCACATCGCCGTGGGCGAGCGTGATCTTCGCTCCGGTCTTGCCCTGCGCATCGGAGCGCACCGCCGCCGTGAAGGCGGCATCCGCCCCCAACACATGCAGGAAATCGGTGCGGTCACCCGCCGCATCCACCACGTCGATTCGCCGGCCTGCGTTCATGTCGCCGTCTACCTGCGGCCACGACAGCACTTGCGAAACCAAGCCGGCGGGCGCCAGGCGCCGCACATCCAGTTGGTGGCCGGCCGCGTTCATCGTCAGGCGGTCGCCGTCGACCACCGGCTTTTGCGGCAGGTTCAGTGTCCAGACCCGGCGCACACCCGTGCCGCTGGTTCGGACCCGATCGAACACGACCAACGTCGAGGGCTTCAGGAACACGAACTCGCGCTCCCACTTCACCACCGAGGCCTGGCCCGCAAACATCGGCGTGACGCGGGCCAGGCCATAGGCATAGAGCGGCTGATCGGCCAACGCCAGCATCTTGCAGCTGGCGCCCCATTTCTGCGGCACCTCCTGCCCGCCCTTCTCGATGCGCACCAGGTTGTGCGGCGCCTGGTACTGGGCCAGGCCGGAATGGCTGTTGATGTTTTCGTCAAAAGCCAGCCAGGTGCCCTGGTAGAACACGAAGCTGCCCTGGTCCTGGTGGGCATGGCTCTCGGTGTAGGGCCCGCAAATCAGGTTGGCATAGGCGGCCTGCTTGTCCCACGCCGACCGCATCGAGAACTGGCCTGTGCCGCTGCCCCAGTGCGCCGGGTACAGCTGGCCCAGCGGGCGGGCGGCCATGCCAGACTGGTCGAACACATAGTCCACCCAGTACTCGAAACCGTTCTCCATCCGCGGCACCGACGATTGGGCCAGCAGGGTCTTCGACAAGCCCGCCATCGGATCGCCCGGGTACAGGTGCGAAAGAATCTCGAGGTACTCGCGGTGGTAGTCGAAGAAGGCGGCCGTCGAGTCGCGCGCGTGATCCCCCGTGGGTGCCAGGCGATCCAGTGTCGGCACGATGTCGTGCATGAACTTGTCGAACGAGGCCAGGGTGTGCGGCGTGAGGTCGGCGATGCGGTCGGTGGTCGACTTCTCCCACAGGTAGTACAGGTTGAACAGATCGCGCATGGCCGTGCCGTAGCCGGTGCCTTCGCGCGAGCCACCGCCTTGGAGATCTCGGTTGAAGGTGGGCACGAGCTGGTTCTGGATCTTCTCGTAGCGGAACTTGTCGATCCACTGTGGCGCCAGCGCGTTCTCATCGTGCGAGGCCAGGCCCAGCAGCATCGTCGCCCGCAGGAAAGAGTAGTAGTAGTTGTTCGACGGGTTGTCGATCGACCACCCCGACCAGGGATACAGCGTCTGCCCCCATTGGGCCTGCTCGGGGTTCCACACATTCCAGACGGCCTGGTTCGCGTAGGTCACCCAACGCGCCCGCTGGGCCGAGCTCATCTGCGCACGGCACCAGTCGTAGACCATCGAAACATTGCCAATGGTCGGGCCCACATACAGATAGCTGTCGGCGGCCACCGTGGCGCGCTGGTTGCGCTCGATCAGCGCCTCTTCCGAGCGGACGAAGTCGTCGGTCAGTTGCACGGCGTAGTCGCAGTAAGACGACTTGCCGGTGACCTGGTACATCAACGCCGCATGCCACGCGGCAAACTCGTAGTAGTCGGCGCCGTTCATCTGCGCGTCGACATAGGCCTTGAAGCGCGCCGCCGCCGGGGCCCCCTGGCTCATCGACGCTTTCAGCCGGCTCAGGGTGGATGCATCGGGCACCAGGATGCGAGGCGACCCGAGTGGGGTGATGACGATGTCAGCGTGCGCGGCGCCCGCGGCGGCTCCCCACAGGGCCGCCGCCGCCAGCCAGCGGGGCCACCTCGGCCACACAGACGGCGCCTTCGACCCGGCGGGCGGCCTGGCCCATGTCCCAGCAAGAATGCAGCCCATGTGCAGCCTCCATCGTGTTGCCTGGGGCGATGGTGCACTTCAGGAACGCTGCTGTCAGCGGCTTTTTCCGGGTGTTTCTACTCCTGGCTTGTCGACATCTCTCGCTCCAGCCATTCCAGCAGCTTTTCCATCAGTTGGTGGTCTGCCAGGCTGTTCAGCATCTTTCCGCTTATTGCCAGCAGGGCGTGTTCACGCTCACGAGTTCGGTGCGCCCGCCGGATGTCGCGCTCCTCGTCGGGATCATCACGCCAGCCCTGCTCGCGGGCCTGGCGGCTCGCGGCCAAGGGATACAGGGGCTCGGTCAAGCGCTTCAGTTTCTCTGAGCGTTGCCGCTGCAAGCCTTGGATGCCCTGCCAGAGCCCGGCCAGATCGGCCACCTCATCGATGTCGTAGCGCACATGCTGCCGCCAAGGGTCCAGTTGCAGCAGGCGCAGCCGGATCGCGTCGCGCTCGGCAGGGTCCATGGTCGTGTTCTCGCTCAGCTCGTTGAGTTGCCGCCAGGCGCCCAGGTAGTTCGCATCCTGCGCCACCACGCGCCGGAACAGGCTCAGCGCCTCGTCATGGCGCCCTTGCACCTTGCGCAGATAGCCCAGCATGTAGGGCACCTGGGGCTTGACGTTGTCGTTCTTCAGCAGGCTGGTGAATATTTGTTCGGCCATACCCCGCGCCTCGTCCGCCGCGAACACGCTCTCGCAACCGAAGCAGTGGCTCTCCAGCCGCCCGAAGCTCTCTGGCATCAGCTCGAACGCGCGCCGATAGTGCTCCAGCGCCTCCCGCTGGCGGCCCGTCTTGCCCAACTCGACCGCGAGCCGCGACTGGATGCAGTACGCGTCGGCAAACTCGCCCAACGCTTCGCGGTAGATCGACGCTGCGCGTTTCGACAAGCCGACCTTCTGGAACTCGTCAGCGCGTTCGGCGATACGGATGGCCTTGACCGCCCGCCGGTACAACGTTGCGCCTGCCGTATCGCCCTTGGCCTGCAGCACATCCGCCAGCACCGCGTACGCGCGCATCCGGTCGTTCGCGCCCTGCTCACCGTCGGAAGGATCCACGGCGATGGCACGCCGCACCGTCTCTTCCGCTGCCGCCACCTGCCCATCACGCAGCAAGACTGCGGCCTTCCAGATCAAAGGCCGCTCTTCGAAGGGGTCTTCCGCGGCCAGGCGGTCGAGCTCCGGGATCGCCGAGGGGCCTGCGATCTCGGTCCACAGCTGGTAAGCCGGGTCGTGCTGGGGCATCCGAATCACCACCGCGTAGGCCAGCGCCGCAGCGCGCTGCGTGTCGCCCGCGGCCCTGAACGCGCGTGCGGCCATCAGCCCCAGTGGCGTGCCCAGCGAATCTTTCTCGCCCACCAGTTCACCCAGGTCGTCGGCGCTCCAGTACGTCACCTCGTCGAGCATGCGCCGCACGTCGGCGTGTCGGCCAGCCGCGTCGTACAACCCCACCAGTTCGATCAGGCTCGCACGGGCAGCAGGGTTCGCGCTTCGCACTTCATCATTGGCGAACTGGACGCGAGATTGATCCAGCAGGCTCAATGCCAGAGACTGCGCCGCGTCAGGCTGCCCTTGGCGACGAAGCTCTGCCAAGAGCTCCGTCGCGCCGCTCGGATCCCAGGGGTGCGGCTGCGATTTCGGTCGCAACAACAACGCCCTGCCCGCCTCGACGCCCTGCTTCGCCCATTCCGGCCGGCCGACCAGGCGACCCAGCGCCGCAAGGCGCGCTGCCGCCCAGGAACGTTGGTGGTCATCAAACGAGTGCGCCGCGGTGGGCCACGCGACCGGCTCCTCGCTCGGTGCCTTCTTGGGCATCTCGCTCATGGACCGCAGCGTCGCCGCCACCGCGTCCAGCTGGTCGTCCGACGACAGGGCGGTAAAGCGGTGCGCGAGCAGCGTTTGGCGCTGCCGCGGTGTCAGGTCCGTGCGCTTGAGCGCGGTCTCGATGCTCGCCCGTGCCTCCGATTGGCGGCCGAGTGATCGCCCCAGTGTCAGGTACAGATCCCACAGAGGCAGTTGCGGCCGTTGCTGCAAGAGATGACCCAGCCAGCCGAGAATCTCAGGCCCCTGCCCGGTGCGGCCGATCTCGGCGGCCAACGCGCTCGGTTGCAGGATCCAGTCCTCCGCCGAAACACGAAGCATCACCTTGTCGGCCGCGCCCCGTTGCCCCGCCAAGGCCAGATCCAGGCCGTGGTGGATCTGGGCCCTGACCTGAGAAATGTCGCGCACCACGCCGGTGGGGCGGCCCGGCGGATCAGACAACGGGCCGGAAGCTGCATCGGCGCCAGGTTCGGGCCGCGCGCCGAACCGCGCTTCCATCGCTTCGTAGAGCGGTCGCTGACCGAGGCCCTGGATCAGCCCCCATTGCGGCGTCTTCAAATCTGCCACGTGCTCAAGTGCCACGCGCTGCGCGAGCCGCAAGGTGGCTTCGCCGGCCACGTCGTAGAGGGCCATCGGCGACTCGGTCATCACGCGGCGCAGTGCCGTCTCGGCACGGGCCTCGCCCACCAGGGACACCAGGTCGGGCACCTGCGGTCGCCGAATCTCAATGCTGCCCTGGCGCGCCCTGCGGACGAACAACTCATCGACCGGCGCCGCGCCGGGGTAGATCGATTCCACCTGCTCAAGCACACCGCGGAACGTCAGCCGCCGGAGTTCGCCACCTTCGCTGTCGTCCGCATCGAACAGCGTCGACAAGGCCTGGGCAGAGCGGCGCACCGCCTCGGCGTCGTTCACCAAGGCATGACCGATCAACCCGAGCGCCAGCGCGAGGACATCCTGCGGCTGCTTGGTCGCCCGGGCCTGCGCCGCGTCGCGAATGGCAGGCCACGCTTCAGGACGCGGCAACGCCGCCAGCACCGAGCTCAGCCCCGCCGAGTCGTTCACCAGCGGGTCAAAGGCCCGCTCGAAATCCCGCTCGTCGTCAGGCCGTTTCAACTTCGCTGCCCGGTCCCAGAGCGCCAGCCACTGCCGGGCGGCCTCGGGGGCCGGCAAGGCCTCCTGCGCCGAGCGGAAAGCCTGCACGTCTTTCAGCAACGCCAGGCTGGAGTCGCTTGATGCATCACTCGGGGACGTGGTCTTGGGCAGCGCCTTGGCGGCCACGCGCGCGAGCACCTTGTCGACGCTTTGAAGGGCGGCGGGGGTGGCGGACTCAGCGGCGAACGCGCCAGCGCCCCCCAAGGCCAAAACAGCCGCCAACGCGGCGGGTCGAAGTGTCATGAGATCCCCCTGTGATCTGCGTGTTGTGATCGATGGCCAGCCGTTCAGGCCGAGACCTAACCCGCGCTTTCAGCGGCTGGCGGTGCGGATGGTAGTTGACCGCGGCGCGGTGACGAGCGGGCCACGACAACTCGAAACAGTTGCGCCCACGGTGCCGCGATCGGCCGATGCCAGTCAACGTCGCGCCACAACTGGTATCACGCTGTTTCGCGAATCCGGGTCGTTTTCGACAAGAAAATCAGTGAGTTAGGGATGGAGCTGGTTCTACTGGCTCGAAATTGGTATGGCCAGATGGCACACCCCGGTACGCGTCGATAGACTGCGCCGCGACCGCCGTTGAGGCCATCACTGGCCGGCTGCCGGCGGGTGTGATGAACCCGGGTTCCGCCGCCGACGCCGCCCTGCTGCGACACGACGGCGCGTGCACGGGCCTGCGACCTTCGAGGAGACCCCCATGAAGACCACCCGATCGCCCTTCATCGTGCGCCGCCACTGGGCGGCAGCCGCGGCCTTGGCCGCCACCCTGTCCACCACGGTGGCCGGCGCCGCCACCACGGTGGCGCCCTACTTCGAAACCTGGGCCTATTGGGGCGGCTACACGCCCACGACGCTGATGGAAGCTAAGAACAATGGCGGCGTGATGGGCGCCACCATGGCTTTCGGCGTCTCGGACAACGGCTCCTGCCAACTGGGCGGGGGCATGGAAAACCTGATGAGCGGCTCGGGCCTGGCCGACATCCTGGCCTTCCAGTCCGCCGGGGGCAAGGCGATCCTGTCATTCGGCGGCGCCTCGGGCACCTACCTCGAGGCGGCCTGCAGCGAAGATGCGATGTACTCGATGATCCGCAACATCATCGACACCACCAAGGCCAAGGCGCTCGACTTCGACATCGAGGGCAGCCAGCTCGACAACACCTCGCTCAACAGCCGGCGCAACAACGTCATCAAGCGGCTGCAGGCCACCTACCCCGGACTGTATGTGTCGTTCACGCTGCCGGTCGATCCCACCGGCCTGCCTGGCAGCGCGGTGACGCTGCTGCGCAGCGCGCAGAACGCCGGCGTCGTCACTTCGGTGGTCAACATCATGGCGATGGACTATGGCCGCGATGCCGACCAGGGCCGGCCGATGGGTGACCTGGCCATCATGGCGGCCAACGCCACGTTCAACCAGATCAAGGGCATCTACACCGGCAAGACCGATGCTCAGCTGTGGGCCATGATCGGCATCACCCCGATGATCGGCGTGAACGACGTGCAAAGCGAAGTGTTCCGCCAGAGCGATGCCACCCAGGTGACCACCTTCGCCAAGGAAAAGGGGCTCGGGTTGCTGGCCTACTGGGCGCTGCAGCGCGACATGCCCGGCGGCAGCGACTACAACAACTACAGCCTGGTCAACAACTACGCCTACGAGTTTTACGACCTGTTCTCTGGCGGCGGCGGTGGTGGTGGCTCGGTGGAAGATGGCCGCTACCTGATCAAGTCGACCTTCAGCGGCAAGTGCTTCGAGGTCCAGGGCGGTTCGCGTGACGATTCAGCCCAGATCATCCAGATGAAGTGCCGCTCGGTCGGCAAACAGCGCTTTGATGTCAAAGACATGGGCGGCGGCAACTACCGCATGTTGAACCAGCGCAGCGGCAAGGCGATCGACATCGAGGCCTCGTCGAACGCAGATGGTGCCAAGGTCCAGCAATACACCGACAACGGCACCGGCGCGCAACGGTTCGAATTCGTCTCCACCGGTGTCGCGGGTGAGTACACCATCGTCAACCAGCACAGCGGCAAGTGCCTGGACGTGGCGGACAAGAGCCAGCAGGACGGCACCAAGATTCAGCAGTGGACCTGCACGGGCGGAGCGAACCAGAAGTTCCGCTTGAAGAAGCAATGAGCCGACCGGTACGCGCATCGGCCCCGGCACGGGCCTTGGCACCGGCCCCGGCACCGTCTTTGGCACGGGCCTTGGCACTGGCCTTGGCAGGTGGGCTGGGCCTGATGGGGGCCGCACCGGCCTGGTCCGCCTGCATCGCCTCTGGCGATGAGCGGGCCATCAACGCCGCCTTGCAAGGGGTCGGCGCCGAAGCGGTGCTGTGCCCGGGCGCCGTGTTCTCGCTGAAGGCGCCGGTGCAATTCACCGCCGCCGATCAGCGCCTGTACACCGAGGGGCTGCCCACTGGGGCCACACGGGCGGTGCTGAGGGTGACAGGCACCAGCCAGGCCAGCGCCATCGTCGGCATGCACAGCGGCATCCACATCGAGAGCGTGGTGGTCGACGGCGCACGGCCGGCGCTGGGTCGGCTGGCCGGCGGTGCGGGGCTGATCGAGATCGGCGGCGCCGTCACCGGGCAAGTGGTGCGCCACATCCGCGCCTTCGAGCCGCGCGGATGGAGCGCGCTGCACCTGATCGAAGGCGGCGTGACCGATGGCGTGCCGGCTTGCCAGCAGGCCACCATCACCGACAACCAGATCGGCCCGGCCGGCATGCCCGATGGCCAATGGGCCGACGGCATCTCCCTGGCCTGCGGGCGCTCCACCGTCAGCCGCAACACCATCACCGACGCCACCGACGGCGGCATCGTCATCTTCGGCGCGCCCGGCTCGGTGGTGTCCGACAACCTCATCGTGGCCCACAGCCGCGTGCTGCTGGGCGGCATCAACCTGGTGGATTTCAACCCCACCGCAGGCCACTACGAGGGCACGCTGGTGCAGGGCAACACCATCGATGCGGCCGGGGCGCTGATCAAGGTGGGCATCGCGATGGGGCCGGCGGTATGGGGTTGCGACGATCGTGTCGTGCGCGGCGCCACGGTGAAGGACAACCTGCTGCGCGGCAACCACATGGGCTATGGCTACCCGATCAACGGAGTCGACGGCTTCACCGTGCTTCGCAACAAGGACAAGGCTCGCCATGTCGGCCTGCCGCAGGCGGGCTGCGGCGGCGAGGTCTCGGCACCCGCGGGCTTGCAGCAACAAGCCGGCCACAGCGGCTCGTCAAAGCTGCAGAAGGGCTATGTGACGGGGAACGTCCACTATGTGCTGGGCGTCACCGAGCCCGCTGCCCTGGCCGCATTGAAGCAACCGCAGGGCTGCACCGGTCTGTCGATGAACCAGGGCCTGGCCCCGGGCCAGGAGACGCTCTCGTGCGATGGGCGTTTCAGCTTGAAGCTGCAAAACGATGGCAACCTGGTGCTGCGCCAGGGCAAGACGATGTTGTGGAGCGCCGGCACCTCGGGCCGCGTGGTGGCTCAGGCCATCCAGCAGTCGGACGGCAACCTCGTGCTGCACGATGCGGCCGGCATGGGGGTGTGGTCGACCGGCACCGGCACGCACCCCGGCGCGCGGTTGATCGTCCAGGATGACGGCAACCTGGTCATCTACGACGGGTCGACGCCGGTGTGGTCCAGCGGCACCTGCTGCCACTGATCCGGCCACCCACACCGGACCTGTCGATCAGCCGACGGCGCCTGATCGTCGCCCGATCGTCGCAGTCAGCCCCAGCAGAAGACACAGCGGGCAAGCCGCCTCCCCCCGGAGTGGCTCACCCGCTGTGTCGACTGGCCTCCCTGCGGCCTGCCCCTGGGCGGCCCACGCACCTCGTCGGTGAACGGGCCACTCGCCACGTCACCGTGGCGCCTTCTTCAGTGCTCGTGGGCCTGGCGCCAGCCCAGCTTCACGTCGTAGGCCTCGGCCTTGCGGGCGAAGTCGTCGTAGTCCATGTCGCCCAGGTCCGAAGCGTCCAGGCGCAAATAGTCGCTGGCATCGGGCAGTGGGGTCGTCGCCCCATCGGCAGCCGCCCGCTCCGGCAGGCCGGACTGGGCGATCCATTCGACGGCGCGCGCCCAGTCCAGCTCCAGGCCCATCGTGCGCAACTCGCCCGCGCTGTAGAACACGCGCCGCTGGTCCGCATGGAAGATGCGCTCGAAGCTCACCTGCCCTTGCGATTCGCGGCGCCAGAGCTCTTCGATGTCGCCTTTGACGACGCGCACCAAGCCATCGCTGTGGCTGTAGCTCCAGCCTGCCGGTACCGGCCGGCTCGATGCCACGGCGGGGCCGGCAGACGGCACCGAAGCCCCCGGCAGCTCGGCTGCAGACACCTCGCCGGCCGAGAGGCTGGCGCAGGCGACAGCCGATGCCGCCGCCCAGGCACGAAGGCCTTTCATGTGACGGGACATCGGTGGCCTCAGAAGTCGAATGCGTGGCGCATCACGTGGTAGATCCAGTTCTGCTCCATCGAGCCGTGCACCAGGTAGGCACGCGGGCCGCGGGCGTAGATGGGCACGTCTTCACCGGCATGGGTTTCCGAGGCGAGCGGCACGGTGGCTTCCTGCAGGAAGCTGATGGCGTTGGTGTCGACACCGGTCAGGTCCGGACGGCCGCCGACGCGGTAACCCGGGCCATTGGCGTAGGCCAGCGTGGTGTACGGCAGGCCGTTCGAATCGACCGCGTTCTTCACCGGATCGCCGTCGATGGCGGGCACCTCGCGAACCAGACCGGTGATGCTGTTGCCGCGGTGTGGGTAGCCACCGATGGTGAAGGTGTGGCTGTGGTCGGCCGTGACGATGATCAGCGTGTCCTGCTCGTTGGTCATCTCCATGGCACGCTTCACGGCACGCGACAGCTCGATCGCATCCAGCAACGCACGCTTGGCGTTGCCCGCATGGTGGGCGTGGTCAACGCGGCCAGCCTCGACATGCAGGAAGTAGCCATTGGGCTGGCGGCTGAGCATCTTGATGGCCTTGTCGGTCATCTCGGTCAACGAAGGCTCGCCCGCCGTGTCCAGCGTGCGGTCAGCTTCGTACTGCATGTGCGACGGCTCGAACAGGCCCAGCAGGTACGGCGTGGTGGCGGGATCGATCGCGTCGAACTGCGCCTTGTTCCAGACAAACTGCGCGCCGGTGCCGCGGGTGGTCACCCATTCCTGGGTCAGGTCACGTCCGTCGTTGCGGCGGCCCTGCTGGGTGGGGTACTCGGGGTCATAGAAGTTGGCGCCGTTCTTCACCTTGGGCAGGAAGTAGGTGCGCCCGCCACCCATCGCCACCTTGAGGCTGTTGCGCACCTTGGGTGACACCTCCAACAGCTGGCGCGCGATGTCCTTCACCTCGCAGCCGGCGGGCTGGTTGGAATCGGCCTCCCAGTCGCGCACCGGCGTGTGGGCATAGGTGGCGGCGGGCGTGGCGTGCGTGAGGCGCGCTGTCGAGACGACACCGGTGGCCTTGCCGTTGTCAGCGGCCTTCTCGAGCAGGGTCTTGACGCTGGTGCTGGCCAGGTTGGCCGCGCTGCAGTCACCGCGCGCGGTGAGGTGGTTCACCGAGAGCATGCCCTCGCGGGTCTTGTAGCCGGTCATGATCGCCGACATGGTGGGCGCAGAGTCCGAGGTCTGCTGGTCCCACGAGTAGGTCTTGGAGAAGGCCACGTAAGGCAGCGTCTCGAAGGACAGGCGGTTCTCTTCACCCGGCTTGCCGTTCAGCTGGCCTTCCAAGATGCGCGCACCGGTGACGCTGGAAATGCCCATGCCATCGCCCACGAACAGGATCACGTTCTTGGCGCGGGTCTTGATCGGCTCGATGTGCTTGCTGGTGGCAATGAAGCTCTTGCCTGCATTGAACCAGTCCTGCACCGCCTCCGGGCCTTGAACGGCGGGGGTGGCGGCCAGAGCGCTCGCGGCGGCCGAACACCACACGGCCACGGCAGCAGCCAACGCCAGGGGATGGGGTTTCATCGATCTCACTCCTCGAATCATCATGATCGGCCCGGGTGGGCCGAAGAAAGGCGGGAGCGTAGGGGCCGATCGTGACGGCGTTTTGACAGCACCATGACAAACGGCGCGCCGAACATGATCTGTTCGGCGCGCCGTATCAGCGGCGTCTCAGGGGCATCACCCAGGAGAAGGGGCCGCCAAGGTGTCAGTCGCAGCTGTAGCGGAAGGCGTCGTTCAATGCGAGCGGCAGCACCAGCGTGCGCAGGTTCATCGACTTGGCCTTGGTGCACATCTTGGCGCGCTCATTGGCATCGTCACGCCAGAGCTTCTTGTACTCGGCGTTGAAGACGGGCTTGCCCTTGCTGGTGAACACCGAGTAGCCACCGCACTCGTTGTACTGGTTGCATTGCTCGTTCACCGCGAAGTCGAAGCTCGGCTCCAGCGCCTTGAGCTGGTCCACGTCGTTCTTCAACCCCACCTTCAGGCCACGGGCATGGGCCTCGGTGGCGAGGAATCGGTTGTAGTCGAGCTGGGTCGTCGCGGTGAGCGGGAAGCCCGGCTTGTTGGTGTAGGCGTCCACGTTGTCGGGTTCGACGCCATCGCATCCACGCGATTTGGCCTTGTCCAGGCGGCCCTTCATGATGTTGCGCACATTGGCCGAGCGGGTGTCGACCCATTTCTCGCCCTTCCACCCGTCCAGCGGGTTGCCCAGGTCGGCGGCCTTGAACTGGTTGTAGTCGGGGCGCCAGTTCTCGGCGCTGCCGGCCGAGAAGTAGCAAACCACGTACTTGCCCTGGCTGTGCAGCGTGGAGATCACCGAATCCGGCGCGTCGAACAGATCGATGTCGTAGACCTTGACGTTGTAGCTGGTGTTGATCGTGCCGGTGAGTTGCCACTGCCAGGTGTCGGTCACCTTCGGCACCCAGGCGGTGATCGCCTGCGACACCGGGCCGGCGGCCTCCGCCTGTTGACGCTGGCCTTGGGCCACTTCCTGCGCGGCAGCCTGGCCGCGCTCGGTGCGGGCCGCCATCACATCGGCACGCGACACGTCTTGGGGCTCGTCATCGCCGCCACCGCAAGCGGTGAGGGCCAGGCTCGAGGTCAGCAACAGCATCGTCGCGATGGTGGTGGGGCGGAAGTTCGGTCGGAAGGTCATGGGGTCTCCTGAAGAGGGTATCGATCGCCGGCCCTGGGGGGCAGCGGGCTCGGATGGCAAAGGCGAGTCGTGTCGCCCACGGCGGTCAGGTGGTCCAGCCGTGCGCACGAGCCGGTGTGGCTGTGCTCAGGCTGGCGGGATGAGGCCGGTAGAACATCGGGTTCCTCGCTGTCTCTTGAACGAAGTGGACAAGTGATCGATCACGGCCTTCATGGTGCCGGCCGCGCCTGATGCGAAGCTGATGCCGCCCTGAGGAACTTGCGTCATTTGCATCCAGACGTTGCAGCCCGAGGGGCTCGTTCAGCAAAACGTTGATCGAGCAACGCCGCGGGCGGCCTTCACGGCCGGCGGCAAGGCTACGTTCCGACACATCAATCCGCATCAATGCGGAGGCGGGCCGGGCGGCGCGCGAGCACTTCGGTGCTACTGTTGGCCGTCGCCACTGAAAGCGCATTCACCATGAACGACACCGACGAAACTGGCAAGCCCCTGCCCTCACGACGCGATGCCCTGGCCACCGGGCTGGCCCTGCTGGCTGGCTCATCGCCGCTCGTGGCTTCTGCCCACACCGCCGCGCCGCTCGCCGGCAAGAGCGTGAAGCGAGGCATCGCCTACGACCTGGCCAACAAGGAAGACCTGCGCGTCTTGTCCCCGGGCGTCAGCTGGTGGTACGACTGGGGTCTCAAGCCGAACCCGGGCGCGCCGGCCAACTACCGGCGCAAGTACGACATGGACTTCTACTCGATGCTGTGGAACGACTCGTACGACCACGCCACCGTCGTCGCCTGGCTGAAGGCCAATCCCAAGATCAAATTCCTGCTCGTGCTCAACGAACCCAACCTGGTCGAGCAGGCCAACAAGACACCGCAGCAAGCCGCCGCCTTCTGGCCCGGCTATGAGCGAATCGCTGCCGAGACCGGCGTGAAGATCGTGGGCCCGCAGATCACCTGGGGCACGATGGCAGGCTATGGGGACCCGGTGGCGTGGATGGACGCCTTCTATGCGGCGTACCGCGCTGCCAACGGTGGCCGCGATCCGCGCATCGACTACCTGGGCTTCCACTGGTACGACTACGGTCTGTCCGGCCAGCTCGACCGTCTCACGAAATACGGCAAATCGTTCTGGGTGACCGAGTTCGCCAACTGGCACTGGCAGTCGGACGGCGCGCAGATCGACACGCTCGAAAAGCAGATGGCCCAGATGACCGACATGGTGTCGGTGTGCGAACAGCGGGCCGATGTGTTCCGCTACGCCTGGTTCACCGGCCGCTGGAACCCCGATCCGCACTTCAGCAGCCTGCTCACCAGCCCAGGCACCGGGCAGTTGACAGCACTCGGCAAGCACTACCTATCGCTGCCGTTCACCAAAGCACGGCCGTGAATCGGGCCGCCCCGCTGCCCGCTGACGGGCGGGGGCGGCTGTCCCACTGCTGGCAGGGGCAGCGGGCGCCCCGCGGCTGAAGGCGTGCTCTCAGCGGATCAGCGGCGTGGCGATATAGGCCCGGAGTCTGCCCTGCTTGCCGTATGTGCCGTAACCCACCAGGTGACCGGCATCGCTGATCGCACTGGGCGAAGACAGGCCGCCCCAGTCGTCGACGCTGCCGTCCATCAGATGGCTCACCTTGCGGGTTTCTCCATTGGCCCAGACAAGCCCCACGCCGCTTCTGTCGTGTCCCACGACAACGTCCCGCGCGTTGATCCCCTCGGGCAGAAGGTCTCGCCCACCCGCGGTCTGCAACGTGAGCATCCCGACACCGTCGTAGAAGAACCCTCGGTTGCGACCCTCGGTGTCGTCAGCCTGGCCAATGACGTGACCCCGCGCATTGATGCCGTATGCCCAGCCGTTGTCACCGCCCAGCGTGCCCAGGTCGTAGAACACGCCGTCTTTCCACATCGCGGCATGCGTGGTCTGGCCGATTGACGCGCCGCCCACCACCCAGCCAGCGTCGTTGATCGCTTCGGCGTAGGTGGATTCACCGTCGTAGCCAGTCAACACCGTGAGCCTGCCATGGTCGTACACGAAGGCCTCAGCTTTCTGGTCCGGGGTGCTTCGTGTGCCAACGACCTGGCCCGCCGCGTTGATACCGGACGGCGCACCCAATTCGCCGAGATCTTCTCGCGTTCCATCGGCGTGCCAAACGACGACATGGCGCATGCCGGCCTTCAGGCCATTGACCAGGTCATCGACCGTGCCGACCACATCGCCCTTGCGGTTCATGCCAACGATCAACGCTCCTCCGCTTCCCGTCAGCTTCATCACCTTGCCACCCATGACGCGGTACCCACACTGTTCGTGTTCGGACAGGTCGCTGGCGTACCCGGCTGAGTCCCCCTTCTCATTCACTGCAATGGGTGTGACGGGCACCAGATCTTTTGTGCGAAGAACGGGATCGACGCGATAGGCAGATGCCGCCATCGCGGCCGATACACCGTACATGGCCACGAACGCTGCGGCGCGGATCAGGGCAGATCTCATCGGATAAGACATGCGTCACTCTGGTTGGCGGTGATTGGGGGGCACGCGGCGCGGCCGCCTGGGGCAGTATCGGCGGCAAATCGTGCGGGGCGGCCGAGTACGAACCCCGCGTCCCGGCCGCTGACTCCGCCCGGCCAGCACGGCCAGCACGGCCTCTTGCTGCCGTTCACCAAGGCCCAGCCGGGAGGCGGGCCGCCCCGCTGCCCTGTGCAGGGCCGGGGCGGCGTTCAGGCGCGGAAATCAGCCGATCAACGCCCCACCGGCTTGGCGATCCAGGTGCGCTTCGCACCGCGGTAGTGGCCGAAACCCACCATCTCGCCACGGCTGTTGATGCTGGCCACCGACAGGTTGTCCCAGTCGGCACCGGACGCATCGAGAACATCCTGCAGCGGGTAGCACTCGCCATCCAGGATCAGCGCGGCGTGACGATTGTTCTCACCGCCACCGTAGTTCGCCGCGATCAGGCCGTCGTTGTTGATGTCCGCCGGGTACGGGCTGTACTTGCCACACGCCGGCAGCTCCGTCATGTCGACGCCGTCGAAGTGGTAGCCGCGCATGGCGCCCGTGGAAATCGACGAGTCGCCGACCACGTGACCGGCGTCGTTGATGGCGCGCGCGTACGACGAGGTGCCGCCCAACGTCCCCAGCAATTGAAACCCGCCGTCCGGCTGCCAAACGATGGCGCGGGTCGTGTTGTTGCCGTGGTCGACGTAGCCCACCACCTGGCCCAGGTTGTTGACATCGACCGCGCGCGGGCGATCACCGGGCAGGAAGGTCGTCTGGCCTTGGCGCCACAGGGCGGCGTGCTCGATCTTCTGGCCATGGATCTTGCACGACACCAGGAAGGCCGCATCGCCCGCGGCGTTGATGCCGCCGGCCGCGCTGTAGCTGCCCGACTGGCCGGCGTCGCAGCCCGCCAGATCGCGCAAGTCGTGGCGCACGCCGTCACTGGTCCACAGCGCCGCCTGCACCGAGTTGCCGTTGATGTATCCCCCGACCGCCGCGCCGGCATCGTTCACGTCGCCGCCATTGCAGTAAGACTTCGCGCCATCGAGCGCCTGGGCCTTCTCGCCGGGCTTCTTCACATAGGTGACCGTCATGCCCGCCTTCGCGTCGTGCCCGCAACCCAGGATGGTGCCGTTGTCGCTCAGGGACGAAACACTCTCGGACTTGATCCCCCCGCTCTTCTCGATCAACTCAATGCGGTAGGCAGGGGCCGCGGCCAGGGTGGCCGTGGCGGCGCAGAGGCCGCCCAAGGCGAGGGCCAGGTGACGCGCCCACAGTGGGCGAAGGGGTGCGGTGCTCATGAGATCTCCTGAGAATCTTGGTTGAAAGCCGTGACGATCAGCCTTGTGAGCCGACCTGATCACCCTGCAATTGCACCACACTAACGCGTTAGCATGACGCCCCACTTGTATCCATTTCCTTGGACAGGAGGCGGTCAGGCCGTCAGGTTCTCGAGGAAAACATCAGCGCGCGGCGCCACGGCCCTCCCGGCCGGCCCGCGCAACGAGCCAGTCAGGGGGTACTCAACGCTGCTTGAACGCCCAGCTGATCTCATCCAGCCAGTCGCGCTTGAAGACCCACTGTCCGCGCTCGGGGTAGACCACGGAGAACTCGTTGGGGTTGCCGGACCCGCGGTAAGTCCACCAGGCGAAGCCGAGCTTGTTGTCGACCATCACCTTCATCATCTCTTTCACGCCGCGCTTGCTTGGATCGTCTTTCGACTTGACCCCGATCTGCTGGACGAACACGGGCACCTGGTGCCGCTCGCGGAAGTCCACCAGTTGCCGGGCGCGCTTGCGGAAGTTGTCCAGGCTCTCGTCGTCGGCGCCGCGCGCCTTCGCATGCAGGAACAGGTTACCGGTGTAGATGACATCCTTCCACGCCGGGTCGAACACCTCTTCCATGTTGCCGGTCTGGTAGTGCCGCCCACCGATCAGGAACGGGATGCCCGGCGCCACCTCGCGGATGTTGCTCATCAGCTCGGCATACAAGGCCTTGATCTCCGGCGCCGGCACCCCAGGCGGGTTGATCTCGGGCAGCGGCTCGAACATCGCCAGGTACGGCGTGTCCTTGTAGCGCTGGGCGATGAAGCGCCAGACGGCCACGTACTTCTTGCGGGCCACCGGGTCGGTCCAGAAATTGTGGCCCTTGGCGCCAAACTGGCCTTCGGGGTCGCAGTAGCGGATCTCGTCGGGCTGCGTGCCGTTCTGGCCACAGTCCGAATCGATGAACAACACGATCCACAGCTTGGCGTTCGAGGCCGAGCGAATCGCATCGTCGAGAAACTTCAGGTTGGCGGCCGAGATGCCGGCCGTGGCGGTGGCGGTGTCGTCTCTGCTGTCGATGCGTGCCGTGCGGTACTTGCCCCACCACCGCAGCGGGATGCGCACCACGTTCGCCCCCTGCGCCACGTTCTCTGAGGCGTCTTGCGGCAAGATCTGCTCCCAATGGCCCCAGCTCCAGCCTCGCAGCATGATGGGCTGGCCGCTCGGGTCGAGGATGTTCGGCCCGCGCAGCGAGAGCCTGGGCACTGCAACACGAGCCGGCGCTGTGACGGGGGTGGCCGGGGCGCTGGCCGACGTTGCTGACGTTGCTGACGGGGCGGACGCCGTGGCCACCGGCGCCTCATCAGCCGCCCGGGCGCCCGGGCCGCCCATGAGCAGCGAGGCCGCCAGTGCCCACGAGGGCCAGCAGGGAAGAACTCGGCAGCTTGGCATGGTGGGTCCTTTCGCCCTTTCGTGCATCTGAAGAGTGAGGCAATCCACGTGCCTCCGGTGCGCGGCTGCAGCCCGAACCGTGCCCGCCAGGCGCCGGGCGGAATTCTGACAAACCCGCTCGTTAGGCTTCTTTGCCGCCTTCCGGCGAGTTGCAACGAATTGCGAAGCCGGGCTGACGCATGCACGAAGGCGGCCGCCCCAATGCAAAACAGGCCCCGAGGGGCCCGTTGCGTCGGTGAGGGTGCGCTGCCGATCAGGCAGTACGAAAGCGCGTCAGCAGGCCCATGAGGTTGTGGGCCTGGGTGTTGAGCGATTCGGTGGCGGCGGCCGCCTGCTCCACCATCGCTGCGTTTTGCTGGGTGTTACGGTCCATCTCGGCGACTGTCTGGTTCACCTGGCTGATGCCCGAGGCCTGCTCGGCGGCCGCGCGGGAAATCTCGGCCACCGTCTGTGAAACCTGCTCGATCGAGTTGACGATGCGCTCCATGGTGCGGCCGGCTGATTCGACCTTGCCGACCCCGGACTCCACCTGCTCGACCGACGACGAGATCAGCGCACGGATCTCGCGGGCCGCTTCGGCGCTGCGCTGCGCCAAGGTGCGCACCTCGCCCGCCACCACCGCAAAGCCACGGCCCTGCTCGCCGGCGCGAGCGGCCTCGACCGCGGCGTTCAAGGCCAGGATGTTCGTCTGGAAAGCGATGCCATCGATCGTGCCAATGATGTCGCCAATCTTGCGCGCCTGGTTGTTGATGGCACCCATCGTCGTCACCACATCGGACACCAAGGTGCCGCCTTCGCGCGCCACCGTGGCAGCGTCGGTGGCCATCTTGCTGGCGCCTTGCGCGTGGTCGGCACTGTGGCGGATGGTGGTCGACAGTTGCTCGATCGACGCCGCTGCCTGCTGGATGGCCGAGGCGGCGCTTTCGGTGCGGGCCGAGAGATCCGCATTGCCACTGGCGATTTCACCGGAGGCGGTGTTGATCTGCTCTGCTGTGGAGCGGATGTCCGACACCATGCGGGTGAGGCTCTGAGCCACATCGTCCACCGCCGCCAGCACGCGGCCCGTCGCATCCTTGCCGGTGTCGGCGGTGCGCACGGTCAGGTCGCCAGCGGCCAGCGCGGCTGCCAGTTTGGCGGCCTGGGCCAGCGGGCCGGTGATGGCCTGCGCCAGCGCCCAGGCGAAGGCGCCGCACACGACGAGCGTGACGATGGCCGTCAGCGCCACGATGCGGGCCTGGGTCTTCACATCGTCATTGGCCTGGGCCACCAGGGCCTGGGCCGAATCGACCTCGTGCTTGACGATCTTGGCGACGATGGTCTGGTTGGTTTTGAACTGCTCGTCCAATGTCGACACGTAGCTGGCCGCGTTGGCCACACCGGCCGATTTCATGTCGATCGTGTCGACGGCGCTCTTCGCATAGGCTTTCACGCCTTTGGCCAGTGCATCGGCCATCTCGCGGCGCTCATCCGAGGCAGCCTCTTCCTTGGCGCCCTTGGCGGTCTCTTCGACGAAGGCGTTCAGGTCCTTGGTCAGCGAATCGTCCAACGCCTTGATGCGCTCGGGGCGAACCCCCACCGCCTCCCAGGTCAGGCTCTGGTAGAGCCGCTGGTGCAGGTCAGTCAGGTGCAGCGCCAGGTTCTCGGCGGCCACGATTCGGGCCGTGCCTTCGCCACCCACCGCCGACAACTCGCCGGCCAGTCGGTTGTTGGAGTACAGGCCGAGACCGGCGACCAGGATCAGGCCCAGCAGCGCCAGGGCCGGCGCCAACGACACCTTGACGTTGATCGAAGCATTACGGAAGAACGATTGCATGGAACACCTGCGGCGTGGAATGCGGCGGGGCCTGCACGAGGCCCTTCAGGATCAGCCGGTGCCGGCTCACCGATAGATGCCCACGCCGACAAAGCCGTCGCCGTTGGGCAGCTTCTTGGCATAGGTCGACTTCGCCATGATCTTCTTGGAGATCGGGTCGGGCCAGTCGTAGTCGAACCAGCCGCCGCCCTTGTTGGCCACGCCGACCAGCGACGGCACCACGGCCACGCCGTTGGCGTCTTTCATTGCCGACATGTCCTTGCCCACCAGCTTCTCGTTGGCGCCATGGGCGAGGTTCACACCTTTGCCGTCGTAGACCATGACGTAGAGATCCTTCTTGGTCCACTTGGCCTTGTCGCTGGTGAAGTCCTTGTAGGCCTGCGCTTCACCCACCGCCTTGATGTGCTCCAGCGCGGCATCGACCATCGCCTTGGCTTCATCCTTGGTGCCGCGATCCTGGCCATAGGCCGTGCCGCCGATGCACACCGCCGCCAAAGCCAACACCACGCGCCGCTTGATCCCGATCATGTCCGTGTCCTTTCCTTGGATTGGCGCGCCCCACTTCAGGGCAGCCATTTATGACTTCGACCTATGCCGCGCATTTTTAAGATGGCCGTCAGCGGCATTTGCACGAAAAGGCCGGCATAGGGGCTTCAGTTTTCTGTTTCTCGGGTCACGACGCGGCCCGCGGCCAGGGCGTCGCCGCCGATCTTCATCAGTTGTTCAAGTCTTGAAGGTCTTCAAGGATCTTCACCAGATCGGCCCGCTGCACGCCTGAACCCGGGACAGCGCCGCATCATGGGTTGCCACGCCCGACAGCCATCGGGCGCCCCGGCCTCAACCCCTACTGGAGACTTTCCGATGACGCTGTCCCTGCATGGCGTGGCGCTCGCCTGCGCCTGCCTCGTCGCCACCTTGGCGGTTGATGCCCACGCGGCCGCCCCGGCCGCCCCAGCCCGCCACGCCGACGCGGTGTCGCGCGCGCTCGCGCATCTCAGCGCCCACTCGTCGGGCCCCGGCCGCCCTGCCCTGTCGAACACAGAAGACGTGCAGTTCGAGGCCCGCGACGTCATCGTGGACGCCGACGGCACCGAGCACGTGCGCTTCGCCCAGCGCTATCGCGGGCTGCGCGTGATCGGCGGCGACGCCGTCGTTCACAGCCACCCCACGGGCCACGCACTTCGGGGCGTGTCGCGCACGCTGGCCCGTCAGCCCGCGGTCGGCCACCTGCCCTCGATGCCCGCCGAGCGGGCCGGCCAGGTGGGGCTCGAGGTCGCCCTGGCGCCTGTGGCCCAGGTCGAGCGCGTGCAGCATGAACTCGTCGTCTTCGCACACCGCCGGGCCCCCGCTCTGGCGTGGGATGTGCTGGTTGCTGGCACGGCCGATGACGGCGGCCCCACCGAACGGCATGTGTTCGTTGATGCGCACAGCGGCGCGGTACTCGACCAATTCGACACCGTGATGCACGCCGCGGCGGTCGGGTCGGGCCAGAGCCTGTTCATCGGCACGGTGCCGCTCGACACCGATTCACAGGCCGGCGGCGGCTTTGCGCTGCGCGACACCGTTCGCGGCGGTCATGCGGTGTACGACCTGAAGGGCCAGTTCACGGGCGCCGGCACCCTGTTCACCGACGCCGACAACACCTGGGGCGACGGCACCACCGCCGATCGGGCCACCGTGGCGGTCGATGCCGCCGCGGGCCATGCCTACACCTGGGACTACTACCTCAACGTCCATGGCCGCCGCGGCATCGCCAACGATGGCAAGGGCGCCACCTCGAAGGTGCACCAAGGCTTGAACGGTCGCCCGTGGGTGAATGCGCTGTGGAGCGACAGTTGTTTCTGCATGAGCTACGGCGATGGCGATGGCAGCTACTGGCCCCTGGTGGCGCTGGACATCGCCGGCCACGAGATGACCCACGGTGTCACCTCGCGCACGGCAGGGCTGTTGCCGTCGGGCGAATCTGGCGGCTTGAACGAGGCCACCTCGGACATCCTCGGCTCGATGGTCGAGTTCTACGCCAATCGGCCGGAAGACCCGCCGGACTACCTGATCGGCGAGCGCCTGCCGCGCGATGGCAGCGGCCCGTTGCGCACGATGATCCAGCCCAGCGCCGATGGCGCCTCAGCCGATTGCTGGTACCCCGACGTGGGGGATCTGAACGCGCACTACGCTTCGGGCGTCGGCAATCACTTCTTCTACCTGCTGGCAGAAGGTTCCCAGCCCGCGAGCGGCCCGGCCTCACCCACCTGTCAGGCGGGCGACACCCGCGTGGCCACCGGGCACGCCAGCGTCAAGGGCGTGGGCCGCAAGAAGGCGGAGAAGATCTGGTACCGCGCGCTGTCTGTCTACATGACCTCGAGCAGCGACTACCACGACGCACGCGACGCCACCTTGTCTGCCGCAGCCGATCTCTATGGCGGCAGCGGCTCCAAGGTGTGGAAGCGCGTCAAGGCCGCGTGGGCCGCGGTGAACGTGAAGTAGGCCGCACCTCGCCTTGAGCGTTGCGTTCAGGCGGCCATCTGGGTGGCCGGTGCGGCGTCTGGCGGCACGTACCCGGACATGGCCTGGGCCCGCCGGCTGCGCAGATAGGTCAGCAGCTCCGCCGGCTGGCCCACCAGGACCATCGGCGCGGGCCGGCCCTCTTCGTGCGGCATGTCGATCACGAGCGTGTCGGCGCCGGTGTAAAGCATCAACTCGGCCACCGCGTTTCGCACGGCCCATTCGAGCTGTTGCAGCATCGGATGCGCGTCGTTCAGCATGAGCATGGTGTGTCTGTGTTGGATGTTGATGTCACGCCAGACGTATTCCACGCGCCAAAACAGACATGGCCGTGACAACCTTTCGACCTGGGCGGGGCTGTAATCCGGCGTAATGGATACGCACCATGACACGACAGTACGCTGCCGGCACGCATCACCCTTGGGCCACTGCGGGATTGGCCTGCCTGCACTTCGCAGCGCGCATCGAGCAGGGGGGTGCTCCCATAACGAACAAATTCCACACCTGCCGCGCGGGCATCGAGCGCGCACCGGGGTGATCGGAGCGTGTCTGCACCTGGGGCCGCGCCGATGGCCCCGTGCGGCCCGACGACGCCGGCGCATCACGATGGCGCACCCGTTTCACCTGCACCTTGACACAGACGCTTCCCACTCCTAGCCTGCGGATCACCGCGACGTCCTGTTCACTCGGCGGACACCCGACACACTGCCCCACCCAGCCACCGCGCGCGCGACGCACAACGAATGTGTCCTGCGGCCTCACCAAGGCATTGCAGCAACGCGCCCTCAGCCAGGCCCGGCAATCTGTCGACAGTGGCCCGCCGGGCGCCAAGTGAGCAGGCGTCGAATGGGCCGCAACCTGTCCAAAGACAGCAAAGGCGGCGCACAGGGAGACAACGCATGATCCACGCCGAGCTGGACGACCTTCGCGCGTGCCAACTGCAGCAACGCCTGCACGATGGCCTGGGCCAGTGCCTGTCTCTGGCCGCGATGCAGATCGACCGGGCCGCCGTGTCCGACGAGGCCGGCGAGGCCGACGCGCTGCGGCGCGCGCGCGTGCTGGTCGGCGAAGCGCTGCGAGAGCTGCGATCCCTGATCCACTGCATCGAGCACCCAGAGGCCGAGGCCCCCGGCGCCGATCTGCCCGGCCGGCTCGAATCCTGCGTGCGACGGCTCAATGCCATGCAACCGGTGCCGGTGTGCTGCACCATCGAAGGGGCGCCGATCCGCATGCCTGCGCCGGCGTGCGAGGTGCTGCTGAGCGCCACGCGCGAGTTGTTGATCAATGCCTGCAAGCATGGCCGGGCCCAAGGCATCGAAGCCCGGCTCACTTTCGTCAGCCAGCGGGTGAGCATCACGGTGAGCGAGCACGGCACGATGTCGGCCAGCGCCGTCGATGAGCCTGTCGCCGCGCCCGGCCATGGCATGGGCCTGCCGGCGACCCGGCGCAATCTCGCGGCCATTGGCGCGCGGCTGCGCTGGCGCCACGGCGGGGCCGACGGTGTGCAAGCACGCATCAGCTGGGTGGCGCCATGAAGATCCGTGTGGTCATTGCGGACGATCACCACTGCGTCCGCGAGGGCATCGTCGCCCTGCTCGAGCGCGAGACCGACATCGAGGTGGTGGCCCAGGCGCGCGACGGCATGGAGCTGGTCCGCCTGGCGCGCGAATGGCAGCCCGATGTGGTGTTGGTCGACCTGTGCATGCCGTGCATGAATGGCATCGAAGCCATCCGCCGCCTGCGCAGTGAGCCGCTGGCCTGCAAGGCCATCTGCCTCAGCATGCAATCCGACCCGCACCAGGTGCAGGCGGCGCTCGATGCAGGGGCCAGCGGCTTCGTGCTGAAAGAGAACTCGTTCGACGAGCTGGCGCGCGGCATCCGCCGGGTGCACGCAGGCCAGCTGTTCCTCAGCGGCGAGCTGGTCGGCCAGGTGCTGGCCCATGGGGGCGCCGCGCCTGCGGCCCATCCCACCGCACAACGGCTGACGCCCCGTGAGCGCCAGATGGTGCAACTGCTCGCCGAGGGCTATTCGACGCAGCAGATTGCCGACCAGCTTCACCTCAGCGCCAAGACGGTGGCCACCCACCGCGAGCACGTTTTCGCCAAGCTGCAGATCCAGGGCATCGCCCAGCTGACGCGCTTCGCGCTGCGCGCTGGCATCAGCTCGCTGGACGCACGCGGGCCCTGAATCGCCAGCCGCGCTGGCGCGATCGCGGGGGGGCGCGCCGGGATAATCCCGCCGCGCCCGTGAGCGCGCTCGGCGGCTTCATCATGTCGGCACTGATCTTCGTCTACGGCACCCTCAAGCAAGGCTTCCCGAACTTCCACCTGAACCCGGGCCAGCGGGTGCCGGGGCAGTTTCGAACGATCGACGCATTGCCGCTGTACGTGGTGCAGCTGCCCCACGAAGACCGGGCGCCGTGGCTGATGCAAGCGCCCGGGCAGGGGCACCAGGTGATCGGCCAGGTGTTCCAGGTCGACGACGCCACCTTGCGGTCCATGGATCGTTTCGAAGAGGTGGGGCAGCCCACCGGCTATGTGCGCTGCGAAGTGCGGCTGGAGGCGATCGACGCATCCGGCGAGGTTCTGCGGGCTCAGGCCTACCTCAAGCCCGTTGAACAGATGCGCGACTGCCTGGCGGTCGAAGGGCCGTTCGCCGAGTACACCCTGGAGCTGTGCGAGGGCTATCGCCTGGTCTGGCCCGGGCAGCCGCCCACAGAGCCCGGCTGACAACATTCAACCAAGTGGTTGACAAACGTCCGAACGCCGCTTAAATTCAACCACATGGTTGAACAAGAAGCACCCCGGCTCGACGCCGTTTTCCACGCCCTGGGCGATGCCACCCGGCGCCAGATGCTGCGCCAGCTCAGCACCGGCGAACGCACGGTGAGCCAGCTCGCCGAGCCGTTCGAGATGTCGCTGGCCGCGGCGTCCAAGCACATCAAGGCCCTGGAGGGCGCCGGCCTCATCCGGCGCGAAGTGCGTGGGCGCACGCATGTGTGCCGTCTGGAGCCCACGCCCCTGTCCGAGGCGCATCGATGGCTTCGGTTTTACGAACGCTTCTGGAGCGGGCGCCTGGACGAGCTTGACAACCTGCTGCGCAGCAGCCCTGCCGCCCCCCTCACTCCCCCCTCGAAAGGAAAGCCCTGATGTCTGCCACCACCCTCGAAGCCTCGCCGTACGGCGAGTACGTCTGCCCCGACACCCTCGTGCTGCAACGCACCCTGCCCGGCCCCATCGAGAGGGTGTGGCGCTACCTCACCGACAGCGAATTGCGCCAACAGTGGCTGGCTGCCGGCCCGATGTCCCTGCAACCGGGCGCCGACTTCGAACTCGTCTGGCGCAATGACGAGCTCTCGGCGTCGGCCAGCGAACGCCCGGCGGGCTTTCCGGCCGAATCGCGGGCCACCTGCCAGATCACCCAGGTCGATCCGCTGCGCGAACTCAGCTTCCACTGGCCCGGCGCCGGCGACGTGACCTTTGCGCTCGAGGCCCAGGGCAGCGACGTGCTGCTCACCGTGACGCACCGCCTGCTGCCCCACCGCGCCATGTCGGTGATGGTGGGCGCCGGCTGGCACATGCACTGCGACATCCTGGCTGCTCGCCTGGCCGGCACCAGGCCCGGCTCGTTCTGGAGCGGCTGGGCCCGCTTGCGCGACGAATACGAGCAACGCGCTCCACGATGAGCGAGCCGGCGCGCGTCGGCATGTCGAACCAGGCCCGGCCCGATCGTCGTCACGATGGAGCCCCTGCCGGCTGGATGCCGGCAGGCCACGACCTCGTTTCACGGGAACACCATGCCCAAGATGATCTTCATCAGCCTGCCGGTCACCGACCTGCCTGCTTGCATCACCTTCTACGACGCCATCGGCTTTCGCCGCAACCCGCAGTTCAGCGACGACCACTCCGCCTGCATGGTGTGGAGCGAAGCCATCTACGTGATGCTGGTGACGCACACCAAGTGGCGCAGCTTCACCCAGCGCCCGTTCCCGGCCCCGGGCACGGCCGGCTCGATGATGTCGCTGTCGATGGACAGCCGCGACGCCGTCGACACGTTGAATGCCGCGGCCGCCCAACACGGTGGCCAGGCCGATGCGAACCCGCCTGAAGACCTGGGCTTCATGTACACCCGGGACATTGCGGACCCGGACGGCCACCTCTGGGGCATCTTCTGGATGGATCCGGCGGCGGCGGGCGGCGCGCAAGCGGAACGCTGACACGCATCGTCCGCTCACCCCTCGACAGCATGGGGCTGCACACCCGGTCGATATACTGAACGGATGCGCCGTTGGCTTCTCATCTTCTTGCTGGCCGTGATGCCCATGCAGCTCTCGTGGGCGGCATTGGTGGGTTACTGCCAGCACGAATCGGCGCCCACCCGGTCGGCCCATTTCGGCCACCATCCCCACGAACATCAAGACCAGGCCAGCGAACGCCAGAAGGCCGGCGAGACCACGGCCTCGCCCGGCACCGGGCACGCTGAAGGCACGCCCAAGAGCCCGCTGGCGCTGGACGACGATTGTTCCTACTGCCACCTGGCCTGCGGCCAGGCGCCCGGTGGGGCCACGCATTGGGCCGTGCTGACGCTGCCATCGCCGATGGTGGCGGTGCTGAGCCTCGTCCCTGAATCGCACGTGCCGCAGGTGCCCTTGCGCCCGGACAGACGCCTCGCCTGATTCGGCGAGCGTTTCCACCCTTCTTTCCTCTCGAAGACCCGGCCAGACCGCTCGCCGAATCCTCCCCCCGTTGCTTGTTCAACCACGGAGTATTCGATGCGAGATGCATGGTTGCCGCCCTTGTTGGCGGCACTGACGATGTCCCCTGGCCTGGCTCAGACGCAGGCCTCTGTTCTCACCCCCACCGGCCGGACGGCTTCGGCCGCCGAGGCACCCGAAGCCTCAGTGTCGGCCCATGTGGTGACGCTGCCGCAAGCGATCGACGCAGCGCTGCGAGATCGACCCGAGCTCGCCGCCGCGCGCAGCGAGATCGAGGCGACCGAAGGCGCGCTCGAACAGGCTGGCGCCCTGCCCAACCCCACCTTCGAGGCCGAGCTGGAGGATGTGCGCCAGCGCACCCGCACCACCACCTACCTGCTGAGCCAGCCCTTCGAAATCGGCGGCCAGCGTGGGGCACGGCAAAGCGCGGCGCAGCATGCGCTGCATCGGGCATGGAGCCAACTCGCCGAGCGCCGGCAACACGTGCGGGCCGAAGTCACTTCGGCATTCTTCAGCGCCCTCTGCGCACAGGAGCGCGTCCAGTTGGCGGACGCTGCCGTCGACCTGGCCCGGCGCGGGGCCGATGCGGCACGCCTGCGCGTGGCAGCCGGAAAGGCCGCGCCCATCGAAGAGACCCGGGCCCGGGTGGCTGAGAGCACCCTGCGTACCGAAGCCTTGCAGGCCCGCTCGGCCTGGCGCGCCAGCCTGCAAGCCCTGGAATGGGCCACGGGCAGCACCCGCGCGATCGATCGGGTCCAAGGCGACCTCAGCCTTCCTTCGGTGCCGTCGCTGCAAACCCTGCAGCAGCGGCTGGAGGGTGCGCAAGCCGTCCGGCAGGCGCGGATCGAGGTCGACCGCCTGGGCGCGATGGCGCAGTTGGAGCGGTCGAAACGGCTGCCCGATCTCACCGTCGGTCTCGGCACCCGGCGTTCAGAAGAAACGGGCCGCAGCCAGACGATGCTCACCCTCAGCATCCCGTTGCCGGTGTTCAACCGAAACCAGGGCGCCGAGGTGGAAGCGCTGCGCCGCCAGGATCGGGCCCGCCATGAACTGACAGCCGTGCAGTTCCGACTGCGAGCCGATGTCGTCGCGGCGCATGCACGCCTCGAATCCGCCGTGGCAGAAGCGGCGCTGCTGGAGCACGACGTGCTGCCCGGTGCCCGGCTGAGCTACGACACCAGCAGCCGCGGCTTCGAGCTGGGCAAGTTCGGCCTGCTGGAGGTGCTGGACAGCCAACGCACCTGGCTTCAGGCCCGAGCGCAGCACCTGAAGGCCGTTGCCGAGGCCCATCTGGCGGCGGCAGACCTGGAGCGCTGGTTGGGCACGAACGAGACCGCGGGTGAGCCCGCGACTGGGGCCGCCAGCGAGCCTGCCACCGAGCCCACCGCATCGGCCGGGAGCACTGCCCGCAACCCTGCCACCCCCTTCTGAATTCGAGAACACGACCATGCCATTCCCCTCACCCACTCCCCCCGCGAAGCAACGGATCGCCGTCGCCGTGCTGGTAGCCCTCGGCATCCTGGGCGCGATGGCCATCTGGCGCCTGGGGCCGACCCAACCCGCTGGCGAAGAAGGCCATGGCCATGCCGCGGCGCAAGGTCATGCCGAGCATGACGACGATGACCATGCCGACAAGGCTCATGGCCAAGGCCACCCGGACGATCACCGCAACGACCGCCCCACCGATCCCCACGACCAGCACCCAGAGCATGGCCAGGACGAGGCCGGCCTGATCGCCATGTCCGACGCGCAGATCCAGTCGGCGAGCATCGTCGTCGAAGCCGCGCGTGACGCCCGCATCCAGTCGACCTTGACCTTCCCCGGAGAAATCCGATTCAACGAAGATCGCACCGCCCATGTGGTGCCCAGAGTGGCGGGCGTGGTCGACCAGGTGGCGGTGTCGCTGGGCGAGCGGGTCCAAAAGGGCCAGGTGCTGGCCACGCTGAGCAGCGCGACCGTGTCCGAGCAGCGCAGCGAGCTGCAGGCGGCCCTCAAGCGCGAGCAACTGGCGCGATCGACCTACGAGCGCGAGAAGCGGCTCTGGCAGGACAAGATCTCGCCCGAGCAAGACGTGCTGGCGGCCGAAGCCGCTCTGCGTGAGGCCGAGATCGCCGTGGCCAACCGGCACCAGAAGCTGCAAGCCATCGGCGCCCTTGGCCAACCCACCGACAGCCTCAACCGCTTCCAGCTTCGCGCGCCCTTCAACGGCACGGTGGTCGAGAAACACCTGACGCTGGGCGAGCTGGTGAAAGAGGATGCGAACGTCTTCACCATCGCCGATCTCGACACGGTCTGGGCAGAGATCGACGTCGCTGCCAAAGACATCGGCCAGTTTCGGGTGGGCGACAAGGTGTCGGTGCGCTCCGGCGCCTCGGCGCAAACGGTGACCGGCACCGTGGCCTACATCGGCGCACTGCTCGGTGAACAGACCCGCGCCGCCAAAGCGCGGATCACGCTGGCCAACCCCCAAGGGGCGTGGCGTCCCGGCCTGTTCGTCACGGTGGAGCGGGTGGCCGAAGGGGAACCGGCGGCCGTCACCGTGTCGGCCGACGCGGTGCAGCAGGTGGACAACCGGGCCACCGTTTTCGTCCGGGTACCCGAAGGCTTCGCGCCGCAGCCCGTGGTGCTGGGGCGAAGTGACGGGCAGCGCGTGGAGGTGCTCCGGGGCCTTCAACCCGGCACCCTTCATGCGGCGGCCGGCAGCTTTCTGATCAAGTCGGAGGCCGGCAAGGGCTCCGCCACCCACACCCATTGAGATCGGATGCATCAGCATGTTTGAACGAATCATCCGATTTGCCATCGAGCAGCGATGGCTGGTGCTGCTGGCCGCGGTGGCCATGGCCGCACTCGGCGTTTTCAGCTACCAGAAGCTGCCGATCGACGCGGTGCCGGACATCACCAATGTGCAGGTCCAGATCAACACCGCCGCGCCCGGCTATTCGCCACTGGAGACCGAGCAGCGCATCACCTACCCGATCGAGACGGTCATGGCGGGCCTGCCCGGCCTTCAGCAGACGCGGTCGCTGTCGCGCTACGGGCTGTCCCAGGTGACAGTCATCTTCGACGACGGTACCGACATCTACTTCGCGCGCCAGTTGGTCAACGAGCGCATCCAATCGGCCCGAGACCAGTTGCCGGATGGCATCAGCCCGGTCATCGGGCCGATCTCCACCGGCTTGGGAGAGATCTACCTCTGGACCGTCGAGGCCGACGAGGGCGCCAAGAAGGCCGACGGCACGGCCTACACGCCGACGGACCTGCGCGAGATCCAGGACTGGATCATCAAGCCGCAGCTTCGCCAGGTGCGCGGCGTCACCGAGATCAACTCGATCGGCGGCTTCGAGCGCCAATACGTCGTCGCGCCCAACCCGGAGCGCCTGTCCGCCTTCGGCTTCACCCTGGATGGCGTCGTCAGCGCGCTGGAGCGCAACAACGCGAACGTGGGGGCCGGCTACATCGAACGGCGTGGCGAGCAGTACCTGATCCGCGCGCCGGGCCAGGTCGCCTCTGCCCAGGACATCGGCAACGTCATCCTCGGCAACGTGGATGGCACGCCGATCCGCATCCGCGATGTGGCCGAGGTCGAGATCGGGCGGGAGCTGCGCTCGGGGGCGGCCACGGACAACGGGCGCGAGGTCGTCCTTGGCACCGTGTTCATGTTGGTGGGCGAAAACAGCCGCACCGTCTCTCAGGCTGTGGCAAGCAAGATGGTCGAGATCAACCAGACCTTGCCGCCCGGGGTGAAGGCCGTCACCGTCTACGACCGAACCACGCTGGTGGACAAGGCGATCGACACGGTGAAGAAGAACCTGGTCGAAGGCGCCGTGCTGGTCATGGCCGTCCTGTTCCTGTTTCTGGGCAATGTGCGTGCGGCCGTCATCACGGCGCTGGTCATCCCGCTGTCGATGCTGTTTACCTTCACCGGCATGGTCAGCCAGAAGGTGAGCGCCAATCTGATGAGCCTGGGGGCACTCGACTTCGGGATCATCGTCGACGGCGCGGTGGTGATCGTCGAGAACTGCGTGCGGCGTCTCGCGCATGCGCAGCAGCACCATGGTCGCGCGCTCACGCTTCGCGAGCGCATGCACGAGGTGTTCGTCGCGTCGCAGGAGGCACGCCGACCGCTGCTCTACGGGCAGTTGATCATCATGATCGTCTACCTGCCGATCTTTGCTCTCTCAGGTGTCGAGGGCAAGATGTTCCACCCGATGGCGTTCACCGTGGTGACCGCGCTGCTGGGCGCGATGATCCTCTCGATCACCTTCGTGCCGGCGTCGGTGGCGCTGTTCATCGGCCACAAGGTCAGCGAGAAGGACAACCCGCTGATGCAGGCGGCGCGGCGTTGGTACGCGCCCTGCCTGGACAAGGCGATGCAGGCGCCACCGGTGGTGTTGACGTTCGCTGCGGTGACCGTGGTGTTGTCGGGCCTGCTGGCCACGCGACTGGGCAGCGAATTCGTGCCCAGCCTGAACGAGGGCGACTTCGCCATCCAGACGTTGCGCCTGCCGGGCACCAGCCTCACCCAATCGGTGGCCATGCAACAGCAACTGGAAAGCGTCTTGGTCGACAAGTTCCCGGAAATCGAGCGGGTGTTCGCACGCACCGGCACGGCCGAGATCGCGTCCGACCCGATGCCCCCCAACATCTCCGACGGCTACGTGATGCTCAAGCCGATGGACCAATGGCCCGAACCGCGCAAGACGCGCGACGAGCTGCTGGCCGCCGTGCAAGTCGAAGTCGCCAAGCTGCCGGGGCAAAACCATGAGTTCTCGCAGCCCATCCAGCTGCGATTCAACGAACTCATCTCGGGCGTGCGGTCGGACGTCGCGGTCAAGGTGTTTGGCGACGACATGGAGCAGCTTCAGGCCACGGCTGCGCAGATCGCCGAGATCCTCCAGGCGCTGCCAGGGGCTGCCGAAGTCAACATCGAGCAGACCACCGGCCTGCCGATGCTGACCGTGGCGATCGACCGTGAAAAGACAGCGCGCTACGGTTTGAACGTCGGCGACGTGCAAGACACCGTGGCCGCCGCCGTGGGTGGCCGAGAAGCGGGAACCCTGTTCGATGGCGACCGACGCTACGACATCGTGGTGCGCCTGACCGAGCGGCTGCGGGGCGATCTCGATGCGATCGGGCGCCTGCCCGTCCCGCTGCCGCGGGCCGGAGAGCGCACGGCCTACGTTCCCTTGAGCGAGGTGGCCCAACTGCAGCTGCAGCCAGGTCCCAATCAGGTGAGCCGAGAAAACGGAAAGCGCCGCGTGGTCGTCAGCGCCAACGTGCGCGGCCGCGACCTCGGCACGTTCGTGGCCGAGGCGCAGGCGGCACTGACGCAGGTGAAGTTGCCACCCGGCTACTGGACGACCTGGGGCGGCCAGTTCGAGAACCTGCAGTCAGCAACGAGCCGGTTGCAGGTCGTGGTGCCGGTCGCGCTGCTGCTGGTGTTCACGCTGCTGTTCGCCATGTTCGGCAACCTGAAAGACGGCCTGCTCGTCTTCACCGGCATCCCGTTCGCCCTCACCGGCGGCGTGGTGGCGCTGTGGTTGCGCGACATTCCGCTGTCCATCTCGGCGGCAGTGGGCTTCATTGCGCTGTCCGGGGTGGCGGTGCTCAACGGGCTCGTGATGCTGTCGTTCATCCGCAATCTGCGCGACGGTGGCATGCCGCTGGACATCGCCATCCGTGAAGGCGCCCTCACCCGCCTGCGCCCCGTGCTGATGACGGCACTGGTGGCCTCGCTCGGCTTCGTGCCCATGGCCTTGTCCATGGGCACCGGGGCCGAGGTGCAGCGGCCTATTGCCACGGTCGTGATCGGAGGCATCCTGTCGTCCACCGCCCTGACGCTGCTGGTGCTGCCCGTGCTCTACCGACTCAGCCGCCGCAGAGACGAAGAAGAAGACTTCGCCCTGGCCCCCGGCCCGGCCGACAGGCTGCCTGGGGCCCACGCCAACCCCGCCACAGACGGCTGACCCGCGACTAGCCAGCGCCCCACATCTGGCCGGGCGACGCGCCGCCCCGCACACGGCACCTTCCCCACCGGCTCATCGGGCCGTGGCGGTCGCCGCCGGCGGTGTCGCGCCCGGGCGCTGCGGGCTGGCGACATGCTGGTCGAACAGCAGGGGGTTGCCGTCGGGATCGGTGACCATGAAGAACGCAGGGCCGGTGCCGCCTTCATCGGCCGGCGCCGTCACGGCGATGCCGCGTGCCGCCAACGTGCGCTGCAGCTCGCGCACGTCGGTGAACTCGGCGAGCGTCTGCTTGTCTGCCGACCAGCCCGGGTTGAAGGTCAGCAGGTTCTTTTCGAACATGCCCTGGAACAGGCCGATTCGGGCCAGGCCGCTTTGCATCACCACCCAGCGTTGGGCCAACACGCCGCCCACCTGGACGAAGCCCAGCTTTTCATAGAAGGCCTTGGAGACCTGGATGTCCTTGACGGCCAGGCTGACGGAGAAATTGCCGAGATCCATGGTTGAGCTTTCAGTGGCGTGGCTGGGTTGCAGTGCCGCCAAGGACATCACCAACCCCACCACCGGTGCCGTCAAGGCAGCGCGTGCTCCCCAACCCGGCCGGGCGATGCGGTGTGGCGTCATTCGATGTCTCCTGCTGCGTTTGCGGTGAGCGATAGGATGCCCGCCAACTTCAGCTGCGGCTTGCCAAATCTTGCGGATCGAGACGTCTTCCAGCGCCTGCGCCGAGCGCATCAACCGGGCGATCGACCATGTGGTGACGCACCTGAACGGGCCGCTGCGCCTGGAAGACGTGGCCGCCGCGGCCCACGTGTCGCCGTTTCACTTCCACCGCCTTTTCAAGGCCACGTTGGGCGAGAACCTGGCCCAGTTCATCAAACGGCAGCGGCTCGAACGCGCGCTGTACCTGATGTCGCACGAGCCGGCCACGAGGCTCACCGACGTCGCGCTGCGCTGCGGTTTCGCGTCGTCGTCAGACTTCTCGCGCAGCTTCAGGCAGCGCTACGGCCTGCCCCCCAGCGCCTTCGACCTGGAGGCCTTCCGCCAGTCGCGGCGCGAGGAGTTTGAGCGCATCCTGAACCCGGGGCGGGCCGTTGACGCGAGCTACTTCCTGGCGCCGGGCGAGAACCCGGATGGGTTCGAGGTGACGCTGCGCGACCTGCCGCCGCGCACGGTGGCTTACATCCGCGTCCTGGCGCCGCATCGGCCGGGTGCGGTGCAGGCGGCCTGCGAGCGCCTGATGCGGTGGGCCGACGAGCGCGGCTTGGGCGGCGGCTCGTGGCTGGGCTACATGTGGGACGAGCCGGAAATCGTCGCGCTGAAGGATTGCCGCTATGACGCGGCCGTCGTCGCCGACGGGTCTTTTGCGCCCGTCGGCGGCGTCGCCCGCTTTGACTTCCCGGCCATGCGGGTGGCCGAGGTGATCGTCCGGGGCGACCTGGCGCTGGAAGCTCGCGCCTTCGACTGGCTGTACCGCACCTGGCTGCCGCACAGCGGCTACCTGCCCGACGACCACCCGACCTTCGAGGCCTGGATCGGTCGCCCCTACGCGCATGGGGCGGAGCACGTCGAGATCGCGTGCCAGCTGCCCGTGCGCCGCGCTTGAAGGCAGCAGGGCGCTGCCGGACGCCGCGGCACGCAGGGAGACGCAGTGAGAGGCAGCGAGACGCCACCCGAAGGCGCGCCAGGCGGCGCGCCTGGGCGCCTTACACCGAGGCGTGGGCGATCTTGAAGACCGCCACGGCCTGCACGAGTTCCTCGGCCTGCACCTTCAAGGCCTCGGACGTGGCCGCACTTTGTTCAACGAGCGCGGCGTTCTGCTGCGTGGCCTGGTCCATCTGCGTCACCGCTTCACCCACCTGCTTGACACCTGCGGATTGCTCGACGCTCGCCGAACTGATTTCACCCATGATGTCGGTGACACGCTTGATGGAAGACACGACCTCGGCCATCGTCGAGCCGGCACGGTCGACGAGCGCCGTGCCCGCTTCAACGCGCTCCACGCTCGTGGAAATGAGTGTCTTGACCTCTCGTGCCGCGTCGGCGCTGCGTTGGGCAAGCGTCCGCACCTCGCCGGCCACCACGGCGAAGCCGCGCCCTTGTTCACCTGCGCGCGCGGCCTCGACGGCGGCGTTCAGCGCCAGGATGTTCGTCTGAAAGGCGATGCCGTCGATGACACCGATGATGTCGACGATCTTCTTCGAACTCTCATTGATGCCCCTCATCGTGTCGACGACCTGGCCAACGACCTCGCCGCCTTGCGTCGCCACCTCGCGGGCACCGAGGGCCAGCTGGTTGGCCTGCCGTGCGTTGTCGGCGTTCTGCTTCACGGTCGAGCCCAACTCTTCCATCGAGGCGGCGGTCTCCTCCAGCGCGCTCGCTTGCTGCTCGGTGCGGCGGGACAAATCAGAGTTCGCCTGAGCGATCTCCGACGACGCATTGGCCAGGCCGTCTGCGTTGGTGCGTACCGAGTGGACGATCCCTGCCAGACCCGCTTGCATCTGCGCCAGGTGCGCCATGACGCTGTCGGCATCGCCGGGCCGGATCGTGACCGCCGTGCTCAAGTCACCCAGTGCCACGGCCTTGGCCAGATCTGCCGCCTGCTGGGGCTCACCGCCAATCTGCCGGATCAAGCGCCCGATCACCGACAGGGCGACCCCGATCAGAACGATCGCCGAGGTCAGCGCCGCCGCGATCAGCACCCAGGTGGCACGCGAGGCGGTCGACACCGCATCGGCGTGGGTCTGCTTCACGGCCTCTTCATTGAACGACGACAGCTCGTCGATGGCGGCACCCAGCTCATCAAAGAGCTTGGAGTCCGCATCGTGCGCACTGGCCCGCGCGGACTCCGCCGCCGACGCGTCGGAAGAACTCATGGCGAGTCGGGTCGACTCTGCGTGTTTCACGAACTCGTCGAAACGGCGTCGTACCGTCTCCTCCAGCTTTCGCTCTTGATCGCTGTCGATTCTCTGCTCATAGTCAGTGAACAGCGGGCCCGCCGCTTCGATGTAGCGACGCATGTCGGCTTCATCGGTCTGGATCTGCTCGGGGCTTCGGGCGAGCGTCAGCTTCAGTTGCTTCTCGCGGACGTTGCTCGCAACGTCGTTGATCTTTCCGATGATCAGCAAACTGGGAATCGCGTCTTCCGAAACATCTGCCTCGGCGTCGGCCAGACGCTGGATGTTGACGTAGGCGATCGTGCTGATGGCGGCCGCGGCGGCCAGGCCGGACAGGGCCAAGGAAAGCAGTTGGCCCTTCAGGCCCATGGAGATCTTGAACATTCGGTGAGTCAATGCGCCTGAGGACTTGCCTGAAATCACTCCGTTCTGGGTCGCCGCAGCTTGCTCACTCGCATCCTGTTTCTGATGCTTTGTCGGCGACGTCGAGATACTTCCCAGGAGCTGGTCAGGTTCAAGTCAGTTTCTTGGTTGTAGGGTTCAGCGCAAGGGTTCGACCGATTCAGGCGATGGGTTTCTCGGGTCGGGTTCAGCGCCACGCACGGCATCGACCTTTGAGCGTGTTTGTTGAGCAGAGACACACCATGTCGGCCCTTTGATCGCGAAGAACCACCGATTTCACGGGGCCTACTGCGCACGTCATGTCGACTTCGAGAATATGTGATGGGCTCTTGTGGGGCTTTCGGGTGAATGGCCGCTTCAAAAGGCCCGGTCGGCGTGGTGGACATTCATGTCGGTGGCGCTTGAAAGCCCCAATGCCACGCGAGGGTTCCCCCCATCAGCATTCTGCTGATCAGAAAAATGCCGAGCTGAAATCAGCCGTGGGCCGATAGGCCGAAGGCGCGAGGGTGCCTAACGTGTGGGCCGTGACCAACCAGCCCTTCACGCCATGATCGACGCCGCCTTGAGCCTGATGGCCGGGCAGCTCAACGAGCATCTGCGCCGGCGCTACCAGCTCAGCGAAGACCTCGCGGTGCTGTCGAACCTGCTGGAGCAGAACGGCACGCTCGTGCCGCTGGTGGCGAACAAGCTGGTGCTGTTCCTGGCCGGGGTGGAGCGCGACACGATCGCCCACCGGGCCCCTGGGGCCCAGTTGGGGCTGCGGGCTCAGCAGCTCACCACCAGCGAGCCGGTCTACCTGAATCTGCTGGTGATGTGCGCTGCCAATTTCAGTGGCGGCAACTACCCCGAGGCGTTGAAGTTTCTCAGCAGCGCCATCGCCTTCTTCCAGTCGCACCAAGTGCTTGACCAACACAACGCGCCCGGACTCGATTCACGGCTGGAGCGCCTGGTGCTGTCGATCGAGAACCTGAGCAGCTCGGAGATGCACAGCCTCTGGGGCATCCACAGCGGCAGGTATCTGCCCTCGGTGCTGTACCGGGTCCGAATGGTCAGCCTGGATGGCCAGCAGGTGCAGGGCCGCGACAGTGGCGTGCGGGGCACCGACACCCAGGCTTCCGCCGGTCAACCGAGAAGCCTGTCATGATCACCCTGCGCCTGCATCTGCTCGCGTACCTCGAAGCGCAGCACGACTACTTTGCCGACGGCCGCGCCCGTGGCATGCGCTTCGAGCCGACCGCCGCCTGCGCCGAGTTGATCCGTGCATTCGGCTTGGTGGTGCGCGACAACGGCCAGACCCTCAGCCTGCATGCCCCCGAAGCGCGGCTGGATGACCTGCGGCAGGAACTCGCCGCCCCCATCCCGCGAGATGACGGCGGCGCGACGCGCGGCACGCTCGACTTCACGGTGCGCAGCACCGAACCCGCCTTCGCCTACTACACCGAAGACCCGGCGCCGCAGACGGTGCGCTTCGACCTGGGCGACGGCGCCGACGCCGCCGCCTGGCGCGCCGGCCTGGGCCAGCGTTGGGCGCTGCAATGGTTCAGCCGCCGCAGCATCTGGTGCTACTGGCTGCTGGGCGAGTGGGAAGAGAAGGTGATCTCGATCGTCGACACCCAGGGCCAGCGCGAATTCGAGTCGCTGGGCCTGACCCCGATCGAAGGCTCGCCCGACCATCAGGCTCACTGTTTTCGCTCGCGGGCACCCTTGGCCCTGTCCGAACGGGTACCCACCGGATTGCAGCTGCGCGCGGGGCATACCGCAGCGGCGACCCGGGTTGTCATGTCCCAGCTGCCGGCTCCGCGGCCGACGGCATTGCAGTTCGAGAGCGGGCCGGGCGGCCGGCAGGCCGTCTCCGAAATCTTCGTCAGCCGCTGACCCACACAGGAGAAACCGATGGGTGTCATGAAAACTCCGGGCGTCTATATCGTCGAGAAAAACGCCTTTCCGAATTCGGTGGTCGAGGTCGCCACGGCCGTGCCCGCCTTCGTCGGCCACACCGAATGGGCCGATAACCACAACACGCCATTGACGCTGCGGCCCTGGCCGATCAGCTCGATGGCCGAGTACCACCAGTACTTCGGCGGGCCACCCAAACCACGCTTCAGCCTGGCTGAGGTCAGCGACCCGTTCGACGCCCAGTTCCAAGCCATCAGCCAGCCCGACACGCCGTCCAGCAAGAAGGGCTACCGGCTCAGCCAGGTCAAAGGCAGCGCCGGGGGCGACTATGGCCTGTACAACGCGCTGCGCCACTTCTTCCAGAACGGCGGGGGCCGCTGCTACGTCGTCTCGATCGGCAACTACAAGCAGGAGCTGGACCCCGAGCTGTTCCAGAAGGGCATCGATGCCCTGAAGAAAGAGCAAGAGCCAACGATGCTGCTGGTGCCGGAGGCGGTGCGCTTCAGCGATTCGGACACCTGCAAGGACATCCAGCAGGCGATGCTCAGCCACTGCGGCTACGAGATGAAGAACCGCGTGGCCATCCTCGACGTGTGGAATGGCGACAAGCCACGCGAGTTCCCGCAGGGTGACCCGGTGGCGGCCTTCCGCGACAGCCTGGGCATCAACTTCCTCGACTTCGCCGCGGCCTACTACCCCTGGCTCAACACCTCGGTGGTCGGCGAGAAGGAGATCGACTTTCAGAACATCGAGGCCGGCAGCCTCGACCTGCTGTCGCAGTTGATCCGCGCCGAGCTGAACCTGCCCGACGCCGTGGATGCCACGACCAAGGCGCACACCCGGGCGATGTTCGAGGAAGTCGCCAAGCTCAAGACCAACTTCACCCCGGTGGTGGTGGCCGAAGCGCGCAAGCAACGCGACGATGCCGCGGCCAAGGCCGGCCGCGCCAAGATCGTCAGTGAAGGCAAGGCGGCCAAGAAGAGCGATGCCGACATCGAAGCCGACCTGAAGACCTTCGACGATACGCAGAAGACTGCCGCCGCCGATCGGGCCAAGGCCTACGAAGAGGCCCGCAAGAAGTTCGTCGACGACACCGTCGCGGCGGCCAAGGCGGCCGACAGCGCCCTGACCGACGACGACGCCAAGGCCCAGGCCGAAGCCGCCGCCGACAACGTGTGGGAAGCCAGCTACGACAACCCGCTGTCCACCGATGCGCTGGATGCCGGCGTCAAGGCCCGCCGCGACCTGTTGAACAAGACCCTCGCCGGCGCGAGCCAGGTCTACAAGGCCGTGCTCACCGAGGTGCGCCGTCAGCTCAACGTGATGCCGCCCAGCAGCGCGATGGCCGGCGTCTACACGATGGTGGACAACACCCGCGGCGTGTGGAAGGCCCCGGCCAATGTCAGCCTGAATGGCGTGATCTCGCCCACGGTGAGCATCTCGGCCGAGCAGCAGGAAGACCTGAACGTCAGCGCACAGGGCAAGTCAATCAACGCCATCCGATCCTTCATCGGCGAAGGGGTGTTGGTGTGGGGCGCTCGCACGCTGGACGGCAACAGCCTCGACTGGCGCTACATCAACGTGCGCCGCACGATGATCATGCTGGAAGAGAGCTGCCGCCTGGCCGCCAAGGCGCTGGTGTTCGAGCCCAACACGGCCAACACCTGGATCACCATCAAAAGCATGATCACCAACTTCCTGACCAGCGTCTGGAAGCGTGGCGGCCTGATGGGGGCATCACCCGAGGATGCGTTCTCGGTGCATGTGGGGCTGGGCGAGACGATGACGCCGAACGATGTGCTCGAAGGCATCTTGCGGGTCACGGTGCTGGTGGCCATGGTCAGGCCGGCCGAGTTCATCGAGATCACCTTCCAGCAGCAGATGCCCAAGTCGGGTTGAGCTGCCGCCGTCACCCCTTGACTGCTTGCTGGGTGCGGGCGGCTTCGTCGCACTGAAGACCGCCCTGCCCCGATCTCTACACGCAATGGAGCACTGAAATGGCCGACGACGGTTCCAAACAATCCACCACAGTGTGGCCCCTGCCCAAGTTCTACTTCCAGGTGAAGTGGGACTCTGCGGTGCTGTCCTTCGAAGAAGTGTCCGGTCTGGACGTCGAAGCACAGCCCATCGAATACCGGCATGGCGACAGCCCGGTGTTCTCTGCCATCAAGATGCCGGGCCTGAAGAAGTACGGCAACGTCACGATGAAGAAGGGCGTGTTCAAGTCAGACAACAAGTTCTGGGACTGGTTCAACCAGATCAAGATGAACACGATCAAGCGCATCCCGGTCACCATCAGCCTGCTCGACGAAGAGGGCAAGCCGACGATGGTCTGGACCTTGACCAACGCCTGGCCCACCAAGATCACCGGCACCGACCTCAAGGCCGAAGGCAACGAGGTGGCGGTCGAGACGATCGAAGTGGCCCACGAGGGTCTGACCATCGCCAACGCCTGATCGCCATGAGCGTGGTCGCACCAGGAACGGCGATCGCCCAGGCGCTGGGCCTGGTCGACTACCCGCCCTCGGCGTTCTACTTCGCCGTCAACGTCGGCATGCTGGCCACGCCCTTCGACACCTCATTCCAGGAGGTGTCGGGGCTGTCCCAGACGATGGAGACCGAAGACCTCGTCGAGGGTGGCGAGAACCGATTCGTGCACAAGCTGCCCAAGGGGGTTCGCCAAGGCAACCTCAGCCTCAAGCGCGGCGTCGCCACCATCACCTCGCCCCTGATGGTGTGGTGCAAGGTAGTAATGGAAAACGGGCTCACGCTCGGCATCACACCTCTGCCCGTGCTGGTGCACCTGTTGAACGAGAGTGGCCTGCCGATCCGCAGCTGGTGCCTGAACAACGCCTACCCGGTGCGCTGGGAGATCGAGGCCTTCAACTCGACCAAGAACGAGGTCGCGATCGAACAGATCGACTTCGCCTACCAATACTGCATGCGACTGCTATGACGCTCGAAGTACGGCAATTGGTGCTCAAGGCCGTCGTCGACGACGAAGAAGACGACGAGGACGACGAGGAAGGCCGTTCGCGCCGCCGCAAGAAGAAGAGTGCTGGCGGCTGCGGCGGCGGGGCCGAGGGCGACGGCTGCGACGAAATGGAGCAGATGAAGGAAGAGATCCTTGCCGAATGCCGCACCTGGCTGATGTCGCAGCTGCAACTGTTGCGCGAACGTTGATCGACCGCCCACCCTCCACGAACCGAGCAGCACCATGCAGTTGCCCTCGATCTCCGGCTCCAAGCAGCCACTGTCCATCACCGGCTGCACGATCAACGACAGCACCGGCATCGTGACGGTGGACTCGAGCGCCCAGTACAAGCTGCTGATCAACCCGTCCGAGTTCTCGCACGAGCGCACCATTTGCTACAACACCAAGCGCACCCAGGGCCAGGTGGGCAACCCGGTCAAGTTCAGCGCGATCAATCCCGACAAGATCAGCTTCTCGGTGGTGTTCGATGGCACCGGCGCCGTGCCGTCTGGCCTCGGCATCTTCAGCTCGACCGATGTGGCCGATCAGATCGAGTCGCTCAGCAACATCATCTACGACTACCAGGGCGGCAAGCACCAGCCCAACCCGGTCCAGATCCTCTGGGGCACCTTGATCTTCTACGGCCGCCTGCAGAGCCTGTCGACCAACTACACGCTGTTCAAGCCCAGTGGGGCGCCGCTGCGGGCCAAGGCCGATCTGCAGTTCATGGGCTTCGTGAGCAATGAAGAGGGTCGCATCTACGCCGACCGCTCCAGCCCCGACCTGAGCCACTCGGTGGAGGTGCGCGAGGGCGACACGCTGCCGCTGCTGTGCCAGCGAATCTACGGCGACAGCCGCTACTACCCCGAGGTCGCCGCCTACAACGGGCTGCGCGAGTTCCGCCGCCTGCAGCCCGGTGTCCGGCTGCACTTTCCGCCGCTGCGCTGAACCGCCATGCCCGTCTCCCCCGACAGCGACACCGACGGCCCGGTCCGGGTCTCAATCACCTGCGACGGCACCGAGAAATCCGACCTGCCAGTCGTCTCGGTCACCGTGCGGCAGGCGCTCAACAGCATCCCTTGGGCGCGGTTGGTGATCGCCGATGGCGACATGCCCACCGGCAAGGCCCCGCTGAGCGACGGCGCGTTGTTCAAGCCGGGTGCGGCCATCGTGGTGAAGGCGGGTTATGGCGACGAAGAATCCGAAATCTTCAGCGGCATCGTGGTGCGCCACGGCTTTCGCATCACCGGCAACAACTACAGCCGGCTGGAAGTGGAGTGCCGCCACAGTGCCTGCAAGATGACGCTCGGGCGAAAGAGCGCCCACTATGTCGACCAGACCGACAGCGCCGTCATCGAGACGCTGATCGGCAACGCCGGCTTGACGGCGGATGTGTCGAGCACCAGCGTGACCCACAAGGAGCTGGTGCAACACCACAGCAGCGATTGGGATTTCATGCTCGCGCGTGCCGATGTGATGGGCCTGGTGGTCCAGTGCACCAGCGACAAGGTCAGCGTGAAAGCGCCCGACTTCACCACCGCCGCCGAGTTGAGCGTGACCTGGGGCGTGGACCTGATCGACTTCTCGGCCGACATCGACGCCCGCCAGCAGTGGAAATCGGTGCAGGCCAACAGTTGGAGCCCGTCTCAGCAGGGCCTGCTGCAGGGTGCCGCAGCGTCGCCGCTGGCCGGCAATTCGCAAGGCAACCTCGATGGCTCCACGCTTGCGGCGGTGGCGTCGCCCGATGTGTATGCGCTGCAAAGCGCGGCCCCTCAGACGAAAGACGTGCTCGACGCCTGGGCCAAGGCGGCGCAGCTGAAGGCCACGCTCGCCCGCGTCCGCGGAAGGCTGAGTTTCCAGGGCAACGCCAAGGCACTGCCCGGCACGCTGCTCACGCTGGCAGGCGTGGGTGAACGATTCAGCGGCGATGTCTACCTGAGCGCGGTGCAGCACGAGATCGCCGAAGGCAACTGGCTGTGCCGGGCCGAGTTCGGCCTGCCACCCGATTGGCACATGGAACGCCCCGATGTGCGCACCCCAGCCAACGGTGGCCTGGTGCCCGGCATCCGGGGCCTGCACATCGGCGTGGTGATGAAGCTCGACGAAGACCCCGAAGGCGAGCAGCGCATCCAGGTGCAACTGCCCTACCTGCAGGTTGAAACGCCCGGCATCTGGGCCCGACTGGTGCAGGGCCACGCCAGCAACAGCTTCGGTCAGTTCTTCGTGCCCGAGGTGGGCGACGAGGTGGTGCTGGGCTTCTTCAACGACGACCCCGGCTACCCGGTGATCCTTGGCAGCCTCTACAGCAGCAACCACACCCCACCGTATGCGCTGGAGGCCGAGAACAACACCAAGGCCATCGTCACCCGCTGCCAGCACCGCATCGAGTTCAACGAGAAGGACAAGATCATCACCATCGAGACACCCTCGAAGAACACGATGGTGCTGAACGACAACGACAAGAGCGTGCTGCTCAAGGACCAGAACGGCAACAGCATCAAGCTCTCCAGCGACGGCATCGCACTCGACAGCCCGAAAGACATCAAGGTCACCGCCCAGGGCGGCATCACCCTCACCGCCACCACGGGCCTCAAGCTCGATTGCCAGGCCGACATCCAGGCGCAGGGCATGAACATCACCGCCCAGGCTCAGGTTGGCTTCACCGGCAAAGGCTCGGCCACCGCCGAGCTGTCGGCCGCAGGCCAGACCACCGTCAAGGGCGCGATGGTGATGATCAATTGAACCGCGTCAACCCGCCAGGACCCCGCCATGCCCCCCGCCGCCCGCCTCACCGACATGCACACCTGCCCGATGCAGACCCCCGGCCTGCCTCCCATTCCCCATGTGGGCGGGCCGGTGATCGGCCCCGGGGTGCCCACGGTGCTGATCGGCAAGCTGCCCGCCGCGGTGGTGGGTGACAACGCCGTGTGCGTGGGCCCGCCCGATGTGATCGTCAAGGGTTCCGCCACGGTGATGATCGGCAAGAAGCCCGCCGCCCGGGTGGGCGACACCACCGGCCATGGCGGCAGCATCGTGCTGGGCCTGCCCACCGTGATCATCGGAGGCTGAGCCATGGCGCCCTCGTGTTTCATCCTCGCCAACGACATGGCCCACTCCGTGGCCGCTCACCTGCAGAGGGAGCCGCGATGAGCTTCCTGGGCCGAGGCTGGAGCTTTCCGCCGCGCTTCGACAACCGCCAGCACGTGGTGATGGTCGAGCACGAAGAGGACATTGAAGAAAGCCTGCGCATCCTGTTCCGTACCCGGGTGGGCGAGCGGGTGATGCAGCACGGCTATGGCACCCGCCTGCACCAGATGGTCTTCCAGGAGGTCAACCAGCAGACCATCACCGAGATGACCGACATGCTGAAGAAGGCGGTCATGTACTTCGAGCCGCGGATCAAGCTCGAACAACTCGATGTGCGTCCGAACCCCGACGACCTGGCGCGCCTGGATGTGCTGCTGCGCTACCGCGTTCGCACCACCAACACCCGTCACAACATGGTCTACCCGCTCTACCTGGACCAGGCCAGCCACCCGGTTCAAGCCGGCTGAAGCCCCGCGAGGATCTGCATGCACCCCGGCTCACAGCAGGACCAGCGGCTCAGCCCCGCGCTCGCTCCCGGCTACTTCCGGCCGGATGAGCTGAGCCTGGCCCAGCGGCTGCGCCAGGTGCTGCAGTTGGGCCGCCACCTGCGTTTCATTGACACCCAGGGCTCCGATGCCGGCCACTGGGGCCAGATGCTCGAACAAGACCTGAGCATCCTGCTCGCGGAGATTGCCGCCCAGCCGGTGGACGACCTCGATGCCGAGGCCGGCCAGTTCGCGTGGATGCCGCCCTCACGCGCTTTCAGCCACTGCCTGCGGCTGGCCCGCCAGCTCGACCGCTGGTACGCCCTGCTCGACGACGACACCGAGGCACGCGACCAGCCGATACGCCAGGTGCTGCGGCAGCCGATCGAGCGCGCACTGACCCAGTCGCTGGGCAAGCAGCTGCAGGCGGTGTTGTTGATCGCTCAGGCCCCGTCGGCGGCCTGGGCAGGTTGGCACACCGCCTGGGGCCTGCATGCCCGTCTGCCACAGGCGAATGAGGCCGCCGATGAACCGGTGAGCAGCCAATTGCGCCGGCTGCGCCTGTTCTGGATGGCGATGTGCCGGCTGGTGCGCCTGCTGTCGGTGCTGGCGCTCCAACAGCTTCCGGCCAGCCTCACCACCGGATTGCACGAGCCGGGCGTCGGCCTGCTGCTGGCCTGGACGCAGTTGCTGCAGCAGACCCGCGAACCGCTCAACCTGTTCGACACGCGGCTGACCCACCACTACTACACCGAGCGGCTGGGCTTTCTGCCGCTGCCGGCCGGGGCCGATCGGGTGCACCTGGTCCTGGAACGAGACCCTCGCTACCCCAAACCGGTGATGCTGCCGCCAGGCTGGCGCTTCGTCGCGAATCTCGATCGGGGCAGCAGCAGCTATGCCGCCGAGCACGCGCTGCACGTGAGCCCGCTCAAGGTCACCCAGCTGCTCAGCCTGAGGCATGTGTTCGACCGGCAGATCTCGCCCGAGCACGAGTACGGCTTCGCCACCCAGGCGCTGGCGCGCCAGTGGCCGGTGCCCACCACCGACCAGGCGGCCGATACCCGCGCCCCCTCGGTGCCGATCCTGGGCGGCGGCGCCGGCAGCGTGCCGGCCCGGCAGGGTGTGGCGATCGCCTCGCCACTGCTGGCGCTGCGCGAGGGGCTGCGGGACATCGAAGTCACCCTCACCGTGGCGGCGCCCGAAGGGGTGGAGCTGCCCTTGCCGGATGCTGGCGCCGATCTGGTCGTCTGGTGCATGCGGCTGAACGCCCAAGAGGCGGCAGACGGCTACGCCGAGCCCGACCCGACGGGCGATCAAGCCCGCGCGCTGGCGGCGGCGCTCCAGCCGGTCCTGGCCGACAGCCCCGGCCTGCGGCAAACGCCGTGGCTCGCGTTTCTGCTGGCGCGTTGCCTGGCTGCCCACGACGGCCCGCGCCTGCTGCCGCGGCTGGGCCGGTTCCTCGCGGTATGGCTGTGCGCCACCGGTGCCGCCCTCGACGCGTCGGCCGCCCTGCATCTGCGCGCCCACGCCCGCGCCGTGCTCAATGAGACCGATCACGTCGACGTGGACGACCCGCTGTCGCTGCTGTTCTCAGACGCGCCACTGGAACGGCCCCTCGTTTTCGACCGGGTGTTCCGCGGCGCCTGGCGCGCCCAGTTGCCCATTGCCACCGGTTGGCTCGACCTGGGCGAAGCCTTTGTCCGGCGCGGCGAAGCGCCCCACGGCGCCGGCGCCGGCATCGTCGTCAGCCTTCGGCTGTCGGCAGACCTGCCCGCCATCGTGGCCGCCAGCGAAACGGTGCACGGCGCCGGCTGGCCCACGTTGCCGGTGCTGCAGCTGCTGCTGCACAACCGCAGCCGGCTGTTCGCCAGCAGCCTGCTGCAGCAACTGCGTCTCGATTCGGCCGAGGTGATGGTAGCGGTGCACGGCGCCCGCAGCCTGCAGCTGCACAACCAGCTCGGCCGGCTCGACCCGGGCAAGCCCTTCATGCCGCTGGGCCCGCTGCCCGACGCCAGCGCGTACCTCGTCTTCACCCACGCCGAACTGGCCGCCAAGCCGCTCGAGCACCTGTGTCTGAACCTGCGCTGGAGTGGCCTGCCGCCACGCGGGATGGCCCGCCACTACGCCGAATACCCCGGCCGCGATTGGGACGAGCCCTCGTTCCGCGTGCAACTGTCGTTGCTCACCGAGGGACGTTGGCAGGCGGCGGGTGGCCCCACGCTGCCGCTGTTCGGCGAACGTGGACAAGCGGGCCATCACCTGGAAGTGGCAGGTGCCGAGTTGCTTCGCCTGCACCACCCGATGATGCTGCAGCCAGCCCCGCCAGGCCAGCCTGCCGAAGCGCCGGAGTTCGGCTTGAGCAGCCGCCAGGGCTTCTTCAAGCTGCAGCTCGCCAGCCCGCCGGATGCGTTCGGCCATGCGCTCTACCCCCGTCTCATGGCCGAAACCCTCACCGCCAACAGCCGCGTCAAGCCCGAGCGCGCCCGGCCGCTGCCCGAGGCGCCGTACACACCGGTGCTGGAGTCGATGACGGTCGACTACCGCGCCCGCCAGCGCATCACCGCCCGCGTCAGCGCCGAGCACGCGGGCTCGGGCGAGCTGCTGCACATCACACCCTTCGGCGTGCAGGCCCTGCGGCATGTGCCGCCTTCCACGCCGGTGCACGTGCTGCAGCGCTGGCACGGCGCGGGCCAACTCTTCATCGGGCTCGATGGGCCCAGCGCCGAAGGCAGCCTGAGTCTGCTGTTCAAGCTGCGCAGCGAGGCGGCCCGCGAAGCCCTCGGCCGGCCCACACCGGGCCTGCAGTGGCATGCCTGGCGTGGCCACGACTGGGTGCCCATCGAACCTCACCGCGTGCTGCTGGACAGCACCGAAGGCATGCTGCGCACGGGCCTCGTGGTGCTCGATCTTCCCGCCGGCCTAACCCGCGGCTGCACGTCGTTGCCGGGCCACAGCTTCTGGCTGCGGCTGTCCGGCCAGGGCGAGCTCGATCTGTTGGCGGGCCTGATCGGCGTGTGGACCAACGGCCTGTGCGCGCGCCGGCTGGGTGACTTCTGTGACACGCCGCTGCCGGCGGGCCGCATCCGCGCCGCCCTCGAGGCGACGCCGGGTCTCGCCACCGTGCGCCAGCCCTGGCCGTCGTTCGATCTGCGGCCGCAGGAAACACCGGGCGCCTGGGCCACCCGCGTGTCCGAGCGGCTGCGCCACCGCGCCCGAGCCATTTCACCGTGGGACTGCGAACGCCTGGTCCTGCAGGCCTTCCCCGAGGTCTTCAAGCTCAAGTGCATTCCGCGCACCTCCGGCGAGCCCGATGCGCCGGTGACCGTGGTCGTGGTGCCCACGCTGCCCGCCGGCTACGAAATCGACGGCACCGAGGCACCGCGTCTCGATGCATCGACGCTGCAGCGCATTGCCGCCTACCTCACCGACCGCATGCCGCCCCATCAGCCCTTGCTGGTGCGCAATGCCAACTACGAGCGCATCCAGGTGCGCTGCACGCTGCGCCTGGCCCGCGGCGAGCCGCAGGGCGAGCGGCTGCGCGAGCTGAACCAGAGCCTGCGCGACTACCTGTCGCCCTGGCGGCCCGGCGGCATCACCACGCGCTTCGACTGGCAACTTCGCGCCGACGAGGTCGAAGCCTTCCTGCGCGGCCAGCCAGGGGTGGAGGCCATCGGCCAAGTCTCGCTGCTGCACATCGTGTCGAGCGACCAGCAGCTCTACACCCTGTCGGACACGGCCCGCGGCGACCGCCACGTGCGCCCCGCACACGCGTGGAGCCTGGCCCTGCCCACACGGGGCCACCTGCTGGAGCTGGTCGACCGCCCCTCGCCAGTGGCACAGGCCAGCGGGCTGGGCAAGCTCACCGTGGCCAGCAGCTTCATCATCGGAAAGGACGCGGCATGAGCGGGCGGGGCCACCCTCACACGCGCCTGTTCGCCGCCAGCCTGCGCGAGGTGCATCCATGACCTGGCGCAATCGCGAAACGCTGCGCAACTATTTCGCCGACGGCCAGCTGCCGACGCAGACGCATTTCGTCGACCTGATCGACTCGATGCTGAACATGGTCGACGAAGGCTTCCGCAAGACGGTGGCCAATGGGCAGGAGCTGTACGCCCCGGTCGGCCATCACAACCTGCTGAGCTTCTACCGCGACCAGTCGCCCCAGCAGGCCCTCTGGCGCATGAGCCTGGGCCCGCAACGGCACCAGCTGCAGTTCCAGCCGCCCGATGACGGTGAACCGCTGCTGAGCCTGGATGCCCAGCGGCGCGTCGGCATCGGCACGGTGGATCCGCAGTCCACCCTCGACGTGCAAGGCACGGTGAGCAGCCACGGGCGCCAGGGTGCCCTGCCCCTGCCTGCCAAGCCGCTGCTGGCCAACGGCAAATGGCAAGACCTCACCGGTGACCTCGAAGGCTGCCAAGGCTTCGAGGTGGTGGCCGGTGCTGGCGGCCAACGTGGCAGTGGCCACTTCGGCCTGCTGCATGCCGTGGCCCTGTCGGCCTACAACCCCGGCGGCTGGCTGGCACGCTGGCATGCCCGCCGCGGCATACGGCAAACGCAGGCCTGGTGGGGCCGCCGCTGCGACAAGCTGCAGCTGCGCTGGAACGGCACGCATGGGCGCAAGGCGGTCTACCGGCTGCAGATCCGCACCGGCTGCAATTTCGGCGAGGACGTGCGCATCCAGGCGCACGTCACGCAGCTGTGGTTCGACCGGCACATGGAGCAAGGCCGCCCGCCCGAAACCCCGAAGCCCACCGCCTGAAGGCCCCCGCCGCTGCCATGAAGCCCACCGACGCCATCGCCAGCATCGCCCGACACACCTCACAGGCGCCAGATGCACTCGGCTTCGACGCGCTGCGGCTGCACGCCATCACCGCAGCCCAGCGCGCCAGCGGCGAGCTGTGGACCGACTTCAATCTGCACGACCCCGGCGTCAGCCTGCTGGAAGCGCTCTGCTACGCGCTGACCGAAGACCTGTTCTCCGCCCGCCAGCCCGTGGCACCGCTGCTCGGCCTGGCGCCCGATGACGGCCCCGCCGCCTGGGCCCGGTTCGGCCTGCACACCCCGCCGGATCTGCTGCCCAGCCACCCCTGCACCGAAGACGACTGGCAGCTGTGGCTGCTGCAGCAACTGCCGCATGCGCGCCAGCTGTACATGCAGCCGCTGTGCGACGAGCGGCGCTGCGCCACCGGCTTGTGGCGCATGGCCCTGCAGAGCTACAGCGACACCCCACTCGACCGGCATGACCTGCAACGCAAGGCACTGCAGGCCTACTGGCCGCACCGCAGCCTGGGCGAAGACCTGGATGGCCCGCCCACCATGCTGCGATCACGCTGGGTCGATCTGAAGATCTCGCTCGAGCTCGAAGGCCATCGCGACGTGTGCGAGCTGCTGGTCGAGCTGCTGCAGCGCTGTGACGACGTCATCTCGGCCCGCCTGCCCGAGGGCCTGCCCCCCGGCAACGCGATCGATCTCGACGCCGAGGGCCCACTGGGCCGCCCCCTCACGCCCGAAGAACGCACCTGGCTGGACCAGGACCCGGACTACCTCTACATCGGCGACCTGACCCGGCAGCTGTTGAGCATGGAGGGCATCGCGTCAGTCGATTCGCTGGTGCTCTCGCTCGCCGACGGTGAGGCGGCCGAGCCCCTGGACGACGTGGCCACGCCGCCCGGTACGGTGCGGCGCCGCGGGCCCGATTGGGCCTTGCGCCTGCGCTGGCCCGACACGGAAGCCCAATTGCGCCAATGGCAGTTGCGGCGCGAAGGCGGCCCCGTGCAGGTGCCGGCCCAAACGCTGCTGCAGTTGCTGGCCGACCACCGGCAGATGCCGCTGCGCCTGGCCGCCGCGTCGCTGACGCCCCCGGCCGAGGCCGGGGCCGGGGCCGACACCACGCCGATGCGCCCCCTGCCTGAAGTGCGACGAGACCACTATCCAGCCAGTGCCGCCCTGCCGCCGCTGTACCGCCAGGCCCTGCTCGACCAGGCCCGCCGCCAGCCCGGCCTGCGTGACCAATGGCACGGCTACCTCGGCCTGCTCGAGCAAGGCCTGAACCAGGTGCAGGTGCAACGCGAACAGCTGCCTCACCTCTACGCGCTGGACGAAGAAGACACCCGCAGTTGCTGGACGAGCCTGCCCGGTGACGAGCAGTTGCCCGGCATCGACGCGCTCTACGCCGTGCCGCGCGATCAGTTGGAAAACGCGCGCTGGATCGACGAAGACCAGCTCAGTCGCCGCCACCGTGTGCTCGACTATCAGCTGGCGCTGCACGGTGAATCGCTCGACCACGCCGGGCTGCAGGGTCTGCCGTGCTACTTCACGCCGCAGGCCTGGCCGGTGCATCTGCTGCGGCTCAAGCGCCAGTTTGCACGCCGCCTGCTGCGCCTGGGCCGGCTGCGGGGCGCGGCCGCCGACCTCAGCCGGCCGATGATCGGCCAGCCCGACAACACACCACCCATGCAAGAGCGCCTGGCCTTGATGCTGGGCCTGGCCCAAACCCACAGCCGCTGGCTGAGCCCCAGTTGGCAATCGCAGCAACTGCCCGCACCGGAAGAGTGGCCCGTGACGGACGCCGGCCCGGCGTCCACCACCGTCGCCGCCCCCCGCCCCGACCAGGGCCCGGCGACCGAGACGCAGACCTTCGAAACCCTGCGCGGCGTCCACTTCACGATGAAGGCGCCGGGCGACACCCAACCGGTGCTCAACCCCACCGCACGGCGGCGCAGCATCCAATGGCCCCCACTGCGCAACGCGATGCCCCCCATCCAGCAGGGCCTGCCGGCACCGTTGCTGCGCGCGGCGGTTCGACCGGAGGCGTTCCAGTGGTCGCCCGCTGAAGGCGGCCAGCTCTGGCTGGGCCCCGACGAGGCGGGCCGGCATTGGCTGCTGGCCGGTGGCCTGGACGAGGCCCGCGCCCAAGACCACGGCCGCGCGCTTCACGAGGCCGCCTGTCAGTTGCAGGCGGCTGGCGAAGGCCTGCACCTGGTCGAGCACGTGCTGCTGCGCCCGCTCGCCGCGGCCCATCAGGGCAAACAGGGCGAACAGGGCGCCGCGGCCTCCGTGGCCTGCCCTGCCGCGGGCGAGCTGCAGATCAGTCTCGTCTTCAGCGGCTGGACGGCCCGCGGCGCCGACCCCCGTTTTCGCAGCCTCGCGCGCCAGATCACCGCCCGCGAGGCCCCGGCGCACCTGCGCTGCCAGTTGCTCTGGCTCGACGCCTCGCAGATGCTGCGCTTCGAGGTGGCGTGGCAGGCCTGGTTGGCGGCGCGGCAGGCCTATGCGACCGAGTTGATGAGCGAGCCCGGCACGCCTCGGCTGGAGGCCGCTGCCATTCGGCTCGACGAACGTTCCGCGCGGCTGCTCGCCTTGCTGCAGGAGGCCGCGCGATGAACCACCGCGTGGAAACCATGCGCTGCGAGCTGCGATTCAGATCGCCGCATGCGGCCCTGGAAGGCCACCCGATGCAAGACCGCCTGGCCCGCTTCTTCCGGGGCGAGGGCCTGCGCCAGATCGAAGCCCGCTTCGACCGGCACGACCGCTCAGGCCAGGTCTGGCAGATCGACCGGCTGGAGATCGACCTCGGCCGGCTCTCACGCCGGCAGGACCCGCACCAATGGGCCGCCCGGCTGGACGAAGCGCTCGATCTCGCGCTCGCCCGGGCACGCCAGCGTGACGATCGGCCCGCACTGCCCTCGGCGCGGCTGCATGCCATCGACCAGTTCCTGTTCTACCTGGAGAACGGCCACCTGCCTTGGGGCGTGTCGCTGCCCGGCCGCCGGGCCTCGGCCGATTGGCTGGCGCAACTGGCGCGCGCACACGGGGTGCGACTGTGGGCGGCCCTGCAAGGCCATGCCGAGCGCGACCACCTGCTGCAGCGCCTGTCGCTGATCAGCCCGCACCACGGCTTGCATGCGCTGCTGGCCCAGCGCGATGCGCCGCTGGCCGCTTCGTTGCAGACGCTCGACGACACCTGCCTGCTGCCCCTGCAGGCCCACGGCTGGCTCAGTGCGCACCAGCGCCAGCAGTTGCAGCAGGCGCTGCGTTCGGTGGCCCTGCGGGTGCTGTGGGGTGCACGCGGCAGCGCGCTGGGCGCCGGCAGCCGGCCACAGCTGCTGGCAGCGCTGCGGGCCGCGATGGCGCAACACATCGGGCCGGCCTGGGCGCAGCGCATCGCGGCGCTGCCCGGGCGCCCTGCGGATTCGGCCACGGGCTGGCTCGGCGAGCTGCTGGCCTCACCCGCCCACCGCGCCGACGCGGGCACCGGTGAGGCCACGCCCGACGCCGAGGCCCCCACCCGCACCTGGGAGGCAGGCCTGCAGCAGCTGCGCGAGGCGCTCTCGCGCCCGCGCCGCCACAGCGCGAGCCACAGCGCCCGCATCGCCACGCTGCTGGGCCGCTTGTCGGCAGCCCATCCCGCCGCGCTGCGCAGCCGCCTGCTGCAGTGGGCCGGCGAACGCCGCCAACGGCGACAGTGGTCGCAGTGCCTGTCGCCCGAGAACACCGCCACCTTGATCGCCGCGATGAGCCCTGCCGGCGCGGCGAGCCGGCAGGGCCACCCCGGCAGCTCGTTGTGGAGCGATTCCTTGCGCCAGACGGCGATGCGCCTGCAGCGCGAAGCACCGGCGGATCGGCGCCCCGGCCTCGGCCGCCTGCAGGCCCTGCTGCTGGAAGCCTGCCTGCAGCGACTGGTCGAAGGCCAGCGCCTGCCTGACAGCCACAGCGCCTGGCAGGCCTTGTGGCAGCGGGCGTGGGAACAGTGGCTGGGTCATGGCGACGAGACCGACCCCCGCCTGCCAGGCGATGCCTCTGCGGCCGACCGACGGGACGCAGCCGCCGATCCAGCGACAAGCCAGCGCCCCGCCGCCACGTCGACACGCCAGCGACCCGAGCCACGCCCCGACCCGCGAAACGCCAACAGCCCGGCCCGCGAAGCGGACCGGCAGACGTCGGCCCGCCGCGCGAGCGATGACCGAACCGCACCGCTTGACCAGGCGCTGCAACACCTGGAGCGCCAATGCCGCGAAGGCCAATGGGCGTGGCCACAGCGCCTGCGCCTGGCCCGGCTGCTGGAGACGCCCGCAGCGTGCGAACGGTGGATGCAGTTGTTCGACGAATCGCGCCGCTGGCAAATGCTGAAAGCCCAGTTCGGCCCGGCCGTGCAAGGCCTGCAACAACGCGCCGGCCGGCTTCAGCAGTGGCTGACCGGCCTGGTGCGCGAGCCGGTGGCCCGGGTGCAAGAGCATTGGCGGCGGCTGTGCCGCTATCTCTTCATCCAGGGCTTGTCACCCGACCAGGCGGCGCTGCGCAGCCACTACCAGGCGGAACCGGTGCTGCCCCGCACCCGCACCGCACCACCGGCGCCCACCACCGACCCCATCTGGGTGGGCGACGCCGGCCAGGTGCTGCTGGCCGCTTACGCCGAGCGACTGTTCAAGCAGCAAAAGCTGATCGACCAGGGCCGCTTCATCGATGCCCACGCCCAGGCGCGAGGCGTGCAATGCCTGCAGACGCTCTGCCATGGCCCGGGCCCGGTGGATGAGGCGCAGACCGTGCTCTCGCGGCTGCTGTGCGGCGTGCCCCCGGCCGAGGTCTTGCCCGAGGTGCCCCCATTGCCGGACGACACGGTGACGCTGCTGGAGCAACTGCTGCAAGCTGTCATCGCGCACTGGAAAGCGGTGGGCCACACCTCGGTCGCCGGCCTGCGCGAGAGCTTCCTGCGGCGCGAGGGCCGCCTGCTGCGCGACAAGACACCGGCGGGCGACCCGCCGCGCTGGCGCCTGCGCGTGCAGACGCGCGGCTTCGACGTGCTGCTGGACCGTCTGCCGTGGAGCTTCCAGACGATTCGCCTGCCCTGGATGCAAGGAGCGCTGCATGTGGAATGGCGCTGAGAACCCGCATGCCCAGGCGCTGGACCTGGAGCTGGACTGGTTGAGCAAGATGCTCGACCTGCGCCTGGAACAACACTTCCAGCAGCTGCCCCACAACCCGGAGACAGCGCCGTCGCCGCCCGACCTGCCTGCCGACAGTGAGCTGGCCCGCTGGGTGAGCGAGATGGAACTCGGTGCCCCCGAGCGCCTGCTGCTGGCCCTGGCACTGGTGCCGCATGTGCGCCCCTGGGCGCTCGATCTGCTGTTCATGCGCAACCAGAACCTCGATCGGGGGTTCACCGAGTTCGGTGGCATCAAGTCGCAAGCACACGGGGGCTTCTTGCCCACCGGCGAGACGGCCGCCTTCGTGATCGCCGGCGAGCACCTGCCCTGGCGCATCCGCCTGCTGGACTGCTTCGACCCGCAGCATCCTCTGACCCGCCGGGGCCTGCGGCTGGACATGCCCCCGGCGAGCGAGCCTCGCCTGGCCGGCGCGCTGTTGCTGAGCAACGAGGCCCTGCAGCGCCTTTCCACCGGCCATGCCGACAAGCCGGACTACAGCGCGCAGTTCCCCGCCAAGCTCATCCGCACCGAGCTGGGTTGGGAAGACCTGGTGCTCGCGCCCGAGGTGATGGACGAGGTGGAGCAGATCTGCGCGTGGACCCAGTTGGAGCAGCGCCTGATGCGCGACTGGGGGCTGTCGCGCAGCCTGAAGCCCGGCTACCGTGCCCTCTTCCACGGCCCGCCAGGCACCGGCAAGACGCTGACGGCCACCTTGATTGGCCAGCGCGCGCAAGCGGATGTCTACCGCATCGATCTGTCGATGGTGGTCTCGAAGTACATCGGCGAAACCGAGAAGAACCTGGCCCGGGTGTTCGACCAGGCCGAGACGCGGCGCTGGATCCTGTTCTTCGACGAGGCCGATGCGCTGTTCGGCAAGCGCGGAGCGGCCAGCAACGCCAACGATCACCACGCGAACCAGGAGATCGCCTACCTCCTGCAGCGGGTGGAGGATTTTCCCGGCGTCGTCATCCTCGCCAGCAACCTGCGCAGCAACCTCGACGACGCGTTCTCGCGCCGCTTCCAGTCGATGATCTATTTCCCGATGCCCGATGTGGAGCAGCGCAACCGCCTGTGGCGCAGCATGCTGCCCGCACAGCACATGGCGGCCGATGTCGAGATCGCCACCCTGGCGCAGCGCTACGAGGTCTCTGGCGGTGCCATCGCCAACGTCATCCGCCATGCGGCGCTGACGGTGCTTCGCGATGGCCGTCATCAGGTGGGGCTGGCCGAGCTGCGCGCCGGCCTCGCCAAAGAACTGCGCAAGGAAGGGAGGACCCTGTGACCGCCCGTACCGAACGCATCCTGCAAGCGCTGTTGCTGGCAGCCTCGGTGGCCGGCCTGGTGCTGCCGCTGGGGCTGCGCGAGAGCCATGCCCAAACTGCCCCTTCCGCGGCACCAGCTTCGGCCCCAGCTTCCGCGGCTGCGGCCGGTGTCGCTCTGGCGGCCAGCGCACCAGCCAGCGCGGCAGCCAGCACATCCGCCAACGCATCGGCCAGCATCACAGCCGGCGCAACGGCGGCGTCCGCGGCCTCGGCCCCCGCCGTGGCGCGCGCCGCATCCAGCCCGTCGGCAGCCTCCGGCGCCGTCGTGCAGGTGCAGCCGGTGCGCCCGCCCGCCAGCCAGGCCACCGTGCGCCTGCCGCCGCGCCTGATCTGCGAGAACAGCGCCTCCGACCCCGACCGCTGCGACCCGCTCACCCTGGAGCGCAACCCCGTCACCCTGCCAGCGGCCACCGTCGGCAAAGCCTACCGCCGAGCGGTGCGGGCCGAAGGTGGCCTGCCGCCCTACCGCTTCGATTTGGCCCAGGGCAAGTTGCCGGCGGGCCTGGTGCTGTCGCCGCAAGGCGAGATCAGTGGCACGGCGAGCGCCATCGGGCCGAGCCAGTTCCGCGTGCGGGTGGTAGACGACCTCGGCGACGTGGCCAGTCAGGCCTACAGCCTGCGGGTGGTCGGCGACTCGCCTCGGCCGGCCAAGCCGGCATCGGCCCCCGCCTCACAGCCGGTGCTGCCGCTCACGCAGATCGATGTGAGCCAACCCGCGCCCACCGCGCACGCCCAGCCGACGGCGCGCGTCTATCAGCTGGAAGCGGCTCAACTCGACGCACTGAAGGAGCGGATCAAGGGCGGCGAAGCCCCGCCGGAGACCACCATCGTGGTCGATGGCAGCGCCCCGCCTGAAGCCGCACCCGAGCCTGCCGCAGCCGCCAGCGCCCCCACGCCGCCAGCGCCCGCCGACCTGGTCTGGAGCGATGCGCAGCACACCCAACTGGAAGCCCTGCTCAAGCCCGTGATGGCCGTGGAGTACCCGACGCGGGCGCTGTTCGAAGCGGCCGTGGATGCGCAGGTGTGCGCCCAGGCCTGGCAGCTCATCGTCAATGAAGCCCAGCGGCTCAAGCAATTGCCACCGAAGCAGCAAGACTTCGACAAGATCTGCACCGCCGCCCCCGCCCCGCGAACCACCAAGGCCGCACCCCGCGCCGCCAGCACCGCGACCCGTGCAGCCGCCGACGCATCGGCCACGGCCAGCGGGCCCGCGGCCGCGCCGGCGTCACCGCCGGCATCATCGCCCTCGACTGCGCCCGCAGCCGCACCCTCACCCGTCACCCCCACGGCGACCACGACCGCACCTGCCGCCCCCTCCACCGCCAGCGCCGCGGCGCCTGCGGGGCAACCGGTGTCCTGGCGCGACCTGCCCGCCTGGTTGATGCCCCTGGGCCTGCGAAGCTGGCTGGCCGATGCCGCCGTGCGAGAGCGGCCCCTGTCGACCACCAAGACACCGACTTGGACACCCGCCGCCGGATGCCAATGCAACCCGCCGCGCACCAAAGAGCCGCTCTACGCCGTCTACCCCAGTTGGCTTGCCGCGGACCCACCGAAACAAACCGTCGACTTCAGCCTCATCAACCGGCTGAGCTACCTGGCGCTGCCGCTGGGCAACGAGCAGGCGTTGAACCCCACGCAATGGACGGAAGCACAGACCGCCTTCATCCGCACCGCCCGCACCTTTGAAACCCGCGTCGACTTCGGCGTCTACCGGTCCGACTGGCGCTTTCTCGCCACCGAGCCCACCAGCCAACGCGACGCCGAGATCGAGCGGCTCACCGTCGACAACACCCGCATGACCCGCGAGATGCTGGACACGCCGCTGCCCGGCCTTGTCTCACGCGCCAAATCCTGGTTGCCAGGGTTTGGCGAGGTACAGCGCCTGGGCGACGGTGTGACGGTGTTCTTCGACCAGGCGCCAGACCCGCAGAAAGAGCCCCAGCTGGCGGCACGCTTCACCGACTTCTACCCCCGCTACGTCCAGGGCCTGACGCAGGCGATGCTGCAGAACCCCGATCGGGTCTACGCCATCAACCTGGTGATGACGGACAAGCAGATGTTCGACGAGCAGGGCCCCTTCACTCCCGCCAAGCTGTTCGCGCTGCTGAAGGCGGTTGAGAACCCCAAGGTCGTCGAGGGCCGCATCGTCGAGACCAGCAGCGACTACGTGCGCGGCAACAACATCGAGCTGCGCTTCCTGGTGCTGCTCTCCGAGCCCACCACCCGCACCGCCGAACGGCTGAGGGCCCTGATCGGCGGTACCCCCTCGCTCAACGAGAGCGACCGCCGCATCGTGCTGCGCAGCACCGTGCCCCTGCTGCTGCTGCCGCAGGACTCGATGCAGAACTACCTCGACGACCTCGTCTACGTGCAAGACAACTTCGGCGGCATCGGGTTCTGGCCCACGCCGGTGACCGAACCACAGTTCAACGCCCAACAGGCGTTGGCGCTGAGGACCACCTTCGGGCCGGATCAGAGCAACCGTGTCAGCCAGGCGGTGTGCGGCGTCGTCTGCCCGAACCGCTGGCTCGTCCGGCTGGCCTTCGAACTGCTGGTGCTGGCCGGTCTGGTGTGTTGGGCCGTCTTGCAGTGGCGCTGTGACCTGCGCGAGCGCTATGGCCGCTATGCCGCACTGGTCGCCGTGCCGCCAGTCATCGTGGGCGCGGCGCTGGCGCAATGCGACCCCGCGCTCGAATGGATGCGATCCAGCGGCATCACCTTGATCGCGCTGATCGCCCTGCCGCTGGTGGGTGCGATCTGGGTGCTGCTCAAACGCCGTGAGGACAAGCCGTGATGCTGACCGCAATCCCCCTGTCCGCCAAGAGGCCGCGCCATGCCCGTTGAAGCCTACGAACTGCCCAATGGGCTGCTGGGCCTGCTGGTGTGCGGCGGCTGGGTCACCATCGGCGTAGGCGGCTACCTGGGCTTCCAGCACTGGTGCCGACACCCCTTTGCCGAAGGCGAAAAGAACCTCGCCATCGCCTTGCTGGCGGTGATTGCCACGGTGAACTCACTGCTGCTCGCCTTCTCGGCGGTCTCGGTCTGGGATGCGTACGGCACTGCCGACAAGGCAGTGCGCGGCGAAGCGGTGACGATCGGGGCGCTGGCGCGCAACCTCTCGCTCTACGAGTCGGAGCAAGCGCTGCGGGCCCGCGACCTGCTGGGCCAATACGCGCAGGTGATCGTCGAAGAAGAATGGCCCGCCATGCGCCGCGGCGAAGCCAGCGACGCCGCCTGGGCCGCCCACGACCACGTCTTCAGCGCCGTGGGCCACCTGGCCCCCACCACCGCCCACGAATCGGCGCTGATGCCCGAAATCTGGCTGCTCACCAACGAGCTGCTGAAGTACCGCCGCGAGCGGCTCTACGCCAGCGAAGCCGCGGTGCCCGCCACCTTGTGGGTGGTGGTGATCGTGGGCACCCTGCTCACCATCGGCACCGCCTACATCTTTCCCCGCACTCCCTTCAACACCACCGCGGTCGGCCTGCTCTCCCTCTCACTCGGCCTGGTGTTCTTCTTCATCGTCGCCATGGACCGGCCCTTCGCCGGCACCGAGAGCATCACCCCCGCCCCCATCCAATCCGCCCTGCAGAAGATGAAGGGCTGGCACGACACCGGTCATGCCGCCGCCCCCACCCCACCGCGCGCCCCAGCCGCCTCGCAAACGCCCAAGCAGAAGCCCCAGGAGAAGCCATGAAGCAACACGCCCCCGTGCTCAAGAGCCACACCGTGCAGCGACAGGCCAGTGCGCATGCTGGCGCCACATCCGCACCAGACAGCCCGCGCCAGCGCGACCAGGGACACCACATCGCGCAATTGCAGACAGCGCCGGTCGCCCAACTGGCCGGGGGGAAGGTGCACCATCGTGCATCGAAGAAGAAGTACTTGGCAGATAAGGTAGGGGAGGAACAAGAAGCCACATCTGCCAAGGCACTGGCCATCAAAAAGGCCAGCCCGGTGCCCATCAGCAACAAAGAGGCGAAGCGGCAGGCCAAGGGGAAGTGACATGAAGACACGCACGCGCAACCAACGCGCAGGCTTGTCTACTCCCGCGTCGGAACCCGCATCGGCGGCTGCGTCTTCGGCTGCGCGACGGTTCGTCGATGGCAGTCCGCACCAATTGCACCAGGAGCGTCGCATCGCGCAGCTGAACGCCATGGCCCCACCGGCGACCTCCGACGGCCTGCCGGAACAGCTCACCCGGGGCATCGCGGCCCTGTCGGGCGAAGACCTGTCTGACGTGCGCGTCCACCGTGCCTCGGCCAGCCCTGCCCGGCTGCATGCGGCGGCCTATGCGCAAGGGCAGGACATCCACCTGGCACCGGGCAAGGAGCGCCACCTGCCTCATGAAGCCTGGCACATCGTCCAGCAGCGACAGGGTCGCGTCCGTCCGACCGGCCAGGTGGCCGGTCAGGCACTCAACGACGACCCGCGGTTGGAGCACGAGGCCGACGCCATGGGCAGCAAGGCCTTGCAGATGAGGCTGCCGGACCTGGGCGAGCCTCGGCAGCTGTACGCGGCGCATCCGTCCTCCTCGCAGGCGAGCGTCGTCCAGGCCTGGGCCGAAGAGGATTGGCTCATCGCCAGGCTTCGCGGACTGGACACGGTGCTGCGCGTCTACAAGGGCGTTCCCAATGAGCAGATCCTGTCCGAACTCGAAGAACTGACCGACGAAATCGAGCGAAAAGACTGGTTCAAGGCCGCGGCCGTCGTGGTGGCCTTGCGCGAGAAGTACGGCATCGACCAGTTCCCGCCGCCGCTGCTGCCGATCGATGCACCGGAGGTCGTCGGCGGCAACTTCATCCTGGAATCATCCCTCGCGATACCGCTGCGCGACCGTCCCCAATCGGACTTGCCGCCGCGGCCCGGGTCTCGCCGCATCGAGCTGGGCGCGGGAGACATGGCCTCGGCGGCCACGCTCGGTGCGAAGGACGACTTCACCGCCTACACCGAGTTCCGCAGTGAGGACGATACGCGCAGCGAATACCACGGCCGACTCGATGAGAACATCGAGAAGTTCAAGCAGACGAGCAACAAGACCAACACCATCAAATTCGGCATCGACGCCACGCAGGAAGGCACGTACAAGGACCTGCCGCTGACAGAGAACCTGCGATTCACTAACCCAAACCTCGGCCACGACGACATCAAGGAGCGACTTCGCACCATCGTCCTGGCCCCCCTGGACGAAGAAGACGACGACCGCGACGAGCTCTATCTCAGCTCGATGGGCATCGGCTTCTGGCTCGATGGCAAGCGCCTGAAGCAGTACAAGGAAAAACCGCCCAAGGACGACTGGCAATTCCCGTTGATCAGTTCGACCGCCAACACCATCGCCAGCGTGCGCAACGTCTTCATGCTGCAGCAGTTCCTGACCAACGCGCCCGCCAAGCTCATTCCCGGCTCCGGCAAGGTCGAGATCATCGTTTCGGCTTCGTACCTGACCAGTTGGCCCATCCTGAAGATCGCCAGCGACATGGGCTACAAGGCCGCCGTCCAGAACCCGTACGACCTGGGCTTTGAGAACGTCAAGACGCAGAAGTCCGAAGGGGTCAAGAAGAAGCAGGAGGCACCGGCCAAGAAGTGCCTCATCACCTTGTACCTGCCATGGGGTGGCGCGCTGTTCAAGACCAACTCCATGAGCTGGGTCGACAAGTTCACATCGGTGCCGTCGTCGTTGCTGATCCGCGTCCGGGCTCCGGATTGACCACCCCGCGGATGGTGCCAGGCTCGCTATGAAGACACCCGCTTCCCGACAAGGCGCCGAGCGGGCGGCGAGCTGGTCGAACCATGTCCCGGCCAGCGCAAGCCCTCCCGTCGCCTTGGCGGCCGCAGCCACCGGCTCACGCGTGCAGGCTCAACAGGCCCGCATCGCCCAGCTGCACGCGATCGCCCCGGTGCCTGCCTCCACACCCGTCGTCCAGCGTGATGTCGACAAGTCGTCAGGCACCCTGCTGCCCTCCGGGGTCATGCGCGTCGTCCTGAAGAAGGGACGGGCCCTCGGCATGAACGCCGGCAGCAAGGCGGCCCCCACCGTCAACGCGACAGTGACCTACACCCCACACGCCAATGCCGCCGATGCCGATCCCATCCGGCTGGTGCAAATCGTCAGGACCGAGAACCCCGAGACCCATGCCATCGGCTCGTGGGCTCACGGCAACGAAGCTCGTCGCGACAAGACCCAGACGCAGGGCGAACAAGGCAGCGAACCCGGCTGGTTTGTCGATCACACCGCCGACTCGCTCAGCCCGCGGCAGAAGCCCACCGATTCGGTCGTGCCGGACGCCTACATCGACGCGAGCTTCGAACACGATCACCATGGGCCCTTGGGCACCCCCAAGAAGTCCTACAAGGCGCTGGGCGGCAGCGAGAACGTCGAAGGCAAGAAGGCCGGAGCCACCATCACGCCGGCCAGTCTGGGTGACAGCCCGTCCTCCGAAGCGGCCTACGACTTCAGAGCTGAAGTCGTCGCCAAGGGGCTCGAGGTCGGTGGCGAGCAAATCTACGGTCGTGCCCTGTGGAGCTTCAGGACGGGCCCCAACGGCAAGGGAGGCCAGAAGATCACGGCACACGATGCGTCGTTCGCACTCGCGCCCACGGCCAACTTCCAGCCTGCCGTCGACAAATACGACGAGGTCTACCGAAACCCCACGGCCGAGACATCGCCAGAGAACGTCGAGCGGCATCTCGCCGTCATCGAATCCTTGACGCCCTCCGGGGCCGAGAGGGCGCAGAGCAAGGAGGCGCTCGGCGAAATCGTGGCCCGAGTCCACCGCAATGCGGCGACCACCCAGGACGGCATCAGGGCGCAGATGCTCGAATTCGCCGTCAACAGCCGGATCCAGCAGGCCGAGGCGCCTCCCGTTGTGCCCCGGACCGCGGACCAGGCCCACCCGCGACCTCAGGTGTCCACCACAAGCGTCGACGACCAAGGTATCGAATGGCAAGAGTTCACGGGCCCGACTGACACGGGATCGCAGGACGATTGGGCCGACTTCGACGGCCAGTAGCGGAGGTCGACCATGAGCACAGCCCCAAGAAGGCGTCACAAAGCCAAGTGCGTCGACAGTCCGCTGCACGTGCCGGCCAGCGAAGCGGACAACCTCGCCCGTACCGGCGACACACGCGGATGGTCCGACAGCCCACGTCAGCTGAAGCAGACCACGCAGATCGCTCAATTGCGGACAACCGATCCGACGGCGGTGCCACACCAGGACGGCCTGCCCGATGGGCTGCGCCGCGGCATCGAGTCGCTGTCCGGCGTGGACATGTCGGGCGTGCAGGTCCACCGCAACTCCGTCAAAGCGGCCGCACTCGGGGCGCATGCCTACGCCCAGGGCACGCACATCCACCTGGGGCCAGGGCAAGAGAAGCATCTGCCGCACGAGGCATGGCACGTCGTCCAGCAGCATCAAGGGCGCGTGCCCCCGACTCACCAGGTCGCCGGCGTTGCCGTCAACGGTGATGCCAGCCTGGAGCGAGAAGCCGACACCATGGGCTCACGGGCGATGTCAGTTGCACAACGCACCACCCGCTCGACACCGGATGCAGCCGTGCAGCGTCGGGCCATCGTCCAACGTGCCGCCGGGGAAGTCACCCAGCTGAGCTTCATGTCCCGATGGCGCTGGGGTGACTACTTCACGGCCTTGGGCCATCTGCGCTGCGACGCCATCGATACCGGAGAAGCGCGCACGACCATGGAAGAGACCGTCAATGCGCAAGGCGACGTCACGCACCGCATCGTCCACCTGCACACGTACACCAACGACGCGTGGGGCGAGGTGGGTACCGTGACGATGGACCGCTCGCCGCGGCCTGCGGTGCAGGGCCCGCTGCCGTTCGGTGGCGGTGCGCTGCCAGGCCCGGGCTACGACGACCGCGAGTTGACCCTGCACACGGCGGCGGCCGGCGGCGCTGGGAATGCCGGAGTCGCGACACACCTATTTCCCGCGGTGCTCGCGTGGATAGACCGCAGCCTCCATGGCGTGCAACAGCTGAACATGAACCCGGCCGGCGGTGCCGCGTCGAAGTCGGTGATCGCCGAACTGGGCGCGCGACTCGGCGACCCTACCAGCCACGGGCATGCCAACACCGCGCGAGCAACACGCAAGGCAGCGGAGGTCGCTGCACGCAATGCAGCAACCCTGGGCGGCCCTGCGGTGGTCGGCATCGGAGCCGCTGCCGGCGCCGGTGCACTGAACACCTGGGATACGCGCCTGAACACCGAACACGACCACGACCTGCGATCGTTGGACGCTTCACCGCACGCGGGGCTCTCGGTCAGCGCCGACGGCATGACCCTGGCCGGCCCGGCGGCGCCAGCCGACATCGCGACCATGCAGGCCCAGCGCGACTTCTTCGCCAATACCCTGGCGCTCGTCGTGCCGGATCCGGTGATCAATGCGGCCCATCCTGCCGCGGCCCACTTCCAGGCAGCAGCCGCACTGACCAACATGGTGATCGCCGCCGATCCGCGCAGCGCCGCCAGGATCCTGCGTATGGCGCGCCTGTCAAGCCGGTCCGGCGCCGCGGGAACGGGCGGGGCCCTGGATGCCGGCTACCAGATCACCTTGGGTGGGGCGGCATTGCAGCATTTGATGCCGAACGCTACGGGGCCGTGACTGTTGCTTCGCCCAAAGACCGAGGCGTGCCATTCCACATGGAACCACGCTGTCGTACCTTACGAAGGCCCGGATGAACGCTACCGCATTCGAAAATTTGGCGGACACATTGCAGAACCAGGACCCTCGATGAAAGCCTACGCGACGACTGCAACGGCAGTATCCCAGCCAGCCGCTGAAGTCCACTGCACGGTTCCAAGAGAGTCACGGAAGGGAGCCGACCAGACTCAATCACCCAGGATGGTGCAGCAGCGCCAGCGCGCCGCATCCCTTCTCGATGGCGAGCTCCAACGACGACAAAAGACTGGGTTGAGTGAAATTCAACTGAAATCGGATTTAAGCAGCCTGCAGGCGGAGCGCTCCAGCAGCTATCCAGTACAGCTCCATGGAAAGGGCATCGTTATCAGACCGCCCGAGGGAGCAATATATATGGGCTCCCATTTTACGCAATCATCGCACGACCTTAGTTTTCTAACCAACGGGGTCATGCCGACGTATGGACAGAACTTTGAAAATAAACTTCAGTTCGGCGAGGGCTTTTACATAACCGACGATCAGCAGGGCGCGAGATGGGGGAATCACGAGGGCCACACCGGTGCTGGCGAGCTCCGGAAGTGGGATGTATACATGGATTTGCAAGACTTCCAGAACCTGAAAATACTTGAGGCATCCGGCATGCCAACAGAACATCAGTGGCAACCGACACCGTACAAAGGCAACCCCAAACTGAAGAATTACATCGACAACTATGACGCCATAGTCGACACATACACCAACATAGAAACCCAAACGAAGGTGAGCGACACAAAGTTCAATACAAAGGTCCTTGATCTTCTGTATCTTGTGCCTGATGGATTCTATTACGAATTAATGCACGACCCTAATCACGCGATGTTTACCGAAGCTTGGGATGAGTACAAGCAAAACACCAAGAGAAACCAATAAATCTCCTGCCCATCCGTTTCGATTCAGCGGCGGTATCTCCCCCTTCGCACCAGCGATTCAGATGCATCCGATGTTCATCATCGAAGCGACGTTCCTGCAAAACCATGTTCGGGAGGGAGTACGTGAGCCCCATCCGGCCTGCCGCCTGCGTCCCATGTCCCGGCCCTCGCGATAGCGAATCCAGCGCGAATCTCCGCAACCCCGATGGGTCAACAAGATGAGCGGTCAACGAGGGATGCCTAGGAATGATCTGCACAAAGCAGGGCGCGACGTGCATGGACGCTGAAGAACACGGAATCTGGGCTCGAGATGCCAGAAACGGCTTCAGCCCGAGCTCTTGGGCGCCGATTCGGCGAGCGTAGCCCAGGCTTTCGCCGATTTG
>NZ_JBBUTG010000030.1:0-64612 GCF_038066555.1 Ideonella lacteola
GTTCCCGAAGGGTTGCCACCAGAACCAGCCGCCCGCGGCGTTGCAAAGCCTCGCCGGGGCCGCACCCCGGCTTCGTTTTACGCCTTGCGCTCGACCGGTTCTGGTGGCAACGCATCGGGCTTGCATAGTGTGAACACGCCCTAGAGGCTGAGAGTCTTTCGCCGATGCCCGCCTTGACCCCCCAAACGGCCCGGCTCTTCGTTGCAAATGCTCGCCATAGCCCGAGCTATGGCTGTGCTTTGCGCCTCGATCCGGGGCGCCTGGGGGCCCCTTTCGGGCACCGCCGAAGAACTCTCAGCCTCTGAGTCCGCATCAGGCGGCCACTCCCAGGACGAACCGCGCGATGAGAAGCGCCAGCCCCAAGGGCGCGACCAGCGGCAACATCACCAGGGCGCCGCGCGCCGTTGATGGATGCCGTGCACCCCGGCGACCGAAGGCGCGACACCGCCCACCCACAGCACCAGGTCGCAACGGTCCTCGCTACGTCGTATCAGCCGCCGCGCCAGTCGCCGCCTGCGGTCGTCGCGGCTGCTGCTTCCAGCGTGCGCTGCATCGCCTTCAAGCCGTGTTCGATCATCCCTGCGACGGCGGGCGCCATCTCGTGTGGCAGCAGGTCGGCGATCCAGACGACGCGGCTGCGGCTTTCGCCTTCGTCGAAGACCTGCGCCGAAGCGCTGTGGTGTGTCAGTCGTTCGCCGGTGGCAGACCAGGCGACGCGCCGCTGCTCGTCGCACACATCGAGGATCCGTTCGCTGACCTGCAGGCCGTTGGAGAAGCGCACGAGGCGCGTTGCGCCTTCGAGCTTGCAGTCGGTGACGAAGCCTTGGGCCAGGCGCGTGTGCAAGGCGCCCACGTCGCGCAGCGCATCCCACACATCGGCGGGCGCAGCGTCGATGCCGATTTGCCTGTGAATCGAAGCCATGTTCTTGTCCTCGGTTCGGTGTTGGAACAGGGCCTCAGCTTAGGTGGGAGGTCGCAGCCTGTCATGCCGTTTTCGGACCTGTGCATCGCTTGGGCGTCACCCCGCGTTGGCTCAACAAATCACCAGATTGCGCGCGACCCGTGAAGAACTCTGCGCCCTCCAATAGAGGTGCCCGCCGATAATCCGCCGCTTTAGAACAATCGTGGTGGAGGGATCCATGCAGCAATATTCCGCGTTCGCACGTCGATCGGCCGCCGCCCTGGTGGCCGGACTGGCCGCCTTCTCAGCGACGGCCGAGGAAGAGGCCCAGCATCCGCTGCGGGGTGCCTACATCATCGGTGGCCTGGGTGAGTCGCACTACGTCTCCGATCCCGGCTTCCTGCTGTGCCGTTGCCGCCAAGACCGCTCGATGGCGTTCAAGCTGGGTGGTGGCTACCGTTTCGGCGTCACGTCGCTCGAGGCCTGGTACATCGACTACGGCGATGCGACCTTCGGCGCCGACTCGTTGGGCGGCAAGGGCAACGCGCACATCCGCACCATGGCCATCGGTCCGGCGTGGACCGCGCGTTTCGGCGAATCGGTCGAGATGACCTGGCGCCTGGGCGTGGCCGGCGTCGGCGTGTCCAGCGAAGGGCAGAAGACCCACTACGAGACCAGCGTCATGTACGGCACGGCCGTTGGCTATCGGCTCAACCAGTCGGTCACGCTCGAGCTCGGGGTCGACTACGTCCTGGGCGGGCAGGACAGCCGGGGCACCGGCGTGGACGTGATGTCGTTTGGCCTGGCCACGCGCTATCGATTCTGAAATCGAGGGCGGCAGCGCCCTCGCGCTGTCCCCCGGCGCGTTGCCGTCGCATGCGGCGACATTCCGCGAATCGGCTTGAGGCGCGCTGCGAAGCAGGGGTTGCTGATCACCACCTCGCTGGTGGGCTTGCCCTTGCTGGCATTCGCGGGGCATGACCTCTTCGCCTTCCAAAGCGGGCGAGACGAGATCCTTGCCATCACGCGACATAGGCGGACGAAGCGCCTGAGCGCCTGGCGCGCTGGCGCGCCAGGCTGATCAGCCAGGTGTCCGGCCATGCGCCGTAGCGTGCAGGCCTATCATCAGCGCCGCTGCCGCGCGTAGCTCGCCGTCAGCATCTCCCACCGGTGCACATCGGGCTGGTTCCAGTAGATGCCGCGGCCGCCGAGGCGGTGCTCACCTGCATGTCCATCGGCCCGAACACGTTCACCCAGTAGGGGCGTAGGCATCGCGATGCGGCCTCGCGTACCGCAGGGTGATCGCGTTAAGTCGCGCCCGCTGTCGCCCAACCCTTTAAGCGCTTGGCGACTCGTGCCATCGGTGGCTGTGCCAGCGCATGGAAGCCCAGCCGCCCGGGCGAGGGCCAACGCTTGGCGTCGGTGGCCGAAAGCACCACGAGATCTGGCGGCACGGCGGACACGTTCAGGCACCCGATGCCCCACCCTGCGCGCAGCGCCGTGACCACCGCCTGGCTGCCGCTGCATGCCAGGCGCACGTCGTGCGCGACGCCTCGCCGCGCCAGGGCCGCAAGCGCCATGTCCCGCACGGGGCATGAGTCGGCCAGCAGCACCAGCGGCAATGGCCTGTTGGGCGATGCGTGGAAGCCCGGCGCGGCCACCCACACGAGTGATTCGCGCGCGACGAGCAACGCATCGGCCGGCGGCGTGGTGGCGCTGACGATGGCGAGGTCCAGGGCGCCTTCCTTCCACTGGCGCTGCAGTTCACCGGACCGCGACCACGTCACCTCGAGCCGCGCGCCGTCGGCCTGCTCCTCCAGCAACGCCAGCAGCCCCTTGAGCCGAGCAGGCATGAAGTACTCGCTCAGGCCGATACGCCACAGGCCACGTTCGACGGGAGGCTGAAGGGCCTGCAGCGCGGCTTGCTGCAGGTCGAGCAGCTCGCGGGCATAGGGCAGGAAGCGCTGGCCTTCCTCGGTCAACTGCAGGCGTCGGGTGGTGCGCTCGACCAGCCTCGCGCCCAAGGTCGATTCGAGCTGCTTGAGCTGCAGGCTGAGGGCCGAAGGGCTGCGATGCACGCGGGTGGCGGCACGCGCAAGCGCGCCGTGCTCGGCGATCGCGACGAAGCTGTGCAACCAGTTCGGATCCAGGTGATTCATCAGGATATCTCGTGAATCGAAAGAAAAAGATTCGCTTCGCGAACGATTGTCGCCTGCCTAGCATGGCGGCGTCATCACCTGAACAGGAAGACCTTCATGCCCTACCTGCACATCCAGATTTCCGGCCCGCCCGACGACGCGCTGGCGCAGCGCGTGGCCTCGGTGGCGTCCGAATTGACCCATCGCCTGCTCGCCAAGGACCCGGCGCTCACCGCGGTGGCCATCGACTTCGTGCCGGCATCTCAGTGGTTCATCGCCGGGCAGCGCCTGGGCGCCGGGCTGCCGCGCAGCTACCACTGGACGGTGAGCATCACCGACGAAACCAACACCAAGGCCGAGAAGGCGCGCTACCTCGCGGCGGTGCATCAGGCGATGGATGAGTTGCTTGGCGGGGCGGCCGAGCACTCGTACACCCATGTCGTCGATGCCCGGGCCTCGGCCTACGGCTATGGCGGCCGAACACAGGAATGGCGCTACCAGCACTCGGCGCCGGTGATGCCGACGCCCGTTTGAGCGGCACCTTGGGTCCGCAGGGGGGTGTTCAGCGCCCGATCGGCGTGGCCTTGAAGGCGCGCTGTTGGCCGAGGTAGTCGCCTTCGCCCACGATGACGCCGTGGTTGTTGACGCCGCGGGCGCTGAGGTTCGTCCACGATGGCCCGCTGGCGTCCAGGTGCGTCGTCAGCAGCTGGCACTGGCCGTTCTGGATCAGGGCCGTGCGGCGGTTCTGCCGGCTTCCGTACACGCCCACCACCAGGTCGTCGGTGGTCACGCCGACCGGCTCGATCGCCCGCTTGCCCTCGCACAAGGGCAACTCGTGCATCACCGAGCCGTCATGGAGGAAAGTTCGCGAGCTGCCATCGGCCAGCGAAGACGAGCCCGCCACATGACCCAGCTCGCTGATCGCCGAGCCGTAGGAGTTCAGGCCTCCCAGCGTGCCCAACGAGGTCATCGTTCCGTTGTGCCAGATGAAGGCCCGCCTTGAGCCATCTGCCTGCTCCGAGCTGCCGGCCACTTGACCAGCGTCGTTGAGGTCGCTGGAATAGGTGTGAGTGCCGCCCAGCGTGGGCAGCACGGACAAGGTGCCCTGTTGCCAGACCACCGGGGCGTCGATGGCCACACCCTGGCGGGAACAATGCAGGTGAAAGAGGACGTCGCCCGGGCCATTGAGTCCGCCGGGGGAGGTGTAGTCGAGGGGCTTGAACGCGTCGCAGCCCGCCAGCGTCCCCAGATCCACCAGGGTACCGTCCGCCAGCCACAGCGCGCCCTGCACGGATTGGTGGTCCAGGTGGTTGCCGGTCACCTCGCCCGCATCGTTCACGTCGATACGGCCGCTGCCCGCGCTTTGCGAACCGTCCATGACCACTGGCTTCCCGCCGTGCGGGGCGAGGAACGTGGCGGTCGTTTTGGACCCGCTCAGTCGGCCGTAGCCTGCGATGTTGCCGTTGTCGCTGATGGCATAAGCGGACGTCGGAACGATGCCGTTGCCCTTGGGAACCAGTTCAATGCGGTAGGTGGGTGCCGCCGCCGCCGCCGCCGCCGTGGCAACGGCAGCCAGCACGAAGGCGGCGAGTTTGAACGATGGTGAAGTGATTTGGCGCATGTTCGGCGCTCCCCAACGAATGAAGGAGCACGGATGCTAGGTCAATTGACTCCCCAAATTGGTCCCGCAGTGCGTTAAATTAATAGGTTAGGATCTGATGCCAAAGCGTTCCCCTGACCGAGGCAACGGGGCGATGGAGGGTGATGACGCTGACAAGTCTCGAAGGCTTGGCCGAAACGAAAATGGCCCCGCGATGCGGGGCCTTTGGGCGGCGATAGCCGGTGAGGCTCAGGCGGCCTGCACGTTCTCGATCAGGCCCATGTCGGCGGCGCTCATGAGCGCGGTGATGTCCATCAGGATGAGCATGCGCTCGCCCACATTGGCGATGCCGGTGATGAAGCTCATGTCGACCTGGCTGTTCATGCCCGGGGCCGGCTTGACCTGGTCGGTCGACAGTTCCAGCACGTCCGAGACCGAATCCACCACGGCGCCGACCACGCGGCCCATGATGTTCAGCACGATGACGACGGTGAAGGCGTTGAAATCGGCGGTGTTGCAGCCGAGCTTCACGCGCAGGTCGATGATCGGCACGATCACGCCGCGCAGGTTCACCACGCCTTTGAGGAAGTTCGGCGAGTTGGCGATGCGGGTCGGCTGCTCATAGGAGCGGATTTCCTGCACACGCAGGATGTCGATCCCGTACTCCTCGCCACCGAGGCGGAAGGTCAGGTACTCGCCATGGGTGGCCGCCGCAGCAGCGCCCTTGGCGCCCTTGGCTGCCCGTGCGGCTTCGTGCTTGGCCACCTGCTTGGCTTCGGTGATCATGTCCATGTGTCGGGGTCCTTTGGGGTAGAAGGTGCAGTTGGCACGCAAGGCCACTTGGGAAGGTTATCGGCGGTTGCGCGACTCGATGTAGGGCGGAATTGGCAACGGGCGTGAAACAGGTCAGAAACTCTCCCAGTCGCTGTCGCCACCGCGGGCCGGCGGCGGCGCCGAGGGGCTGGCCGCCGGCCGCGCCGTGCGAGATGAAGCGGCCTGGATGACCTCGTGGGCCACCCGCTCGTGGGCGGTGGTGGCGACGGCAGAGGGCGCCGCGGCGGGGCTTTTCGAGGTCGCTGATCGGGCGCCGGCAGCGCTGGCGGAGCGCGGCGCCTGCGCAGAGGGGCTGGAATGGTGAGGTGTCGAGTCGTCCAGCCGGAACACCGAGACCACCTCCGACAGCCGCGAGGCTTGCTGTCGCATGCTGTCGGCCGCCGCAGCGGATTGTTCAACCAGCGCGGCGTTCTGCTGGGTCATCTGGTCGAGCTGGGTGACGGCCTGGTTGACCTGCCCGATGCCGTCGCGCTGTTCCGAGGCGGCCGCGGCGATCTCGCCGATGATGTCGTTCACACGTCGGACCTCGGCGACGATCTCGCCCATGGCGGTGCCGGCGTCTTGCACCAGCGCGGAGCCACTTTGCACCCGCTCGACGCTGGCGCCGATCAGGCTCTTGATTTCCTTGGCGGCGTCGGCCGAGCGTTGCGCCAGTGAGCGCACCTCGCCGGCCACCACCGCAAAGCCCCGGCCTTGCTCGCCGGCGCGGGCGGCTTCGACCGCGGCGTTCAAGGCCAGGATGTTCGTCTGGAAGGCAATGCCATCGATCACGCCGATGATGTCGGCGATCTTCTTCGAACTGTTGCTGATGTCGTCCATCGTCGAGACGACCTGCGCCACCACCGCGCCACCCTTGGCGGCCGACGCGGACGCCGAATTGGCGAGTTGGTTGGCGGTGCTGGCCGAGTCTGCGGTCTGCTTCACGGTGCCGGTCAACTGCTCCATCGACGAGGCGGTTTCCTGCAGGCTGCTGGCGGCTTGCTCGGTGCGGGCGCTCAGATCCTGGTTGCCGGCGGCGATTTCAGTGCTGGCGCAGGTGATGCTCTCGGTGGCCGCGCGCACCTGTTTCAGGATGGCGGCGATCTTCTCGGTGAAGGTGTTGAACGCGGCGGCGATCTGGGCGATCTCGTCGTTGCCGTGCACGGGCAGCCGTCGCGTCAGATCGCCACTGCCGGCACCGATCTCGTCCATGGCGTCGCGAACGCGGGCCAGGCCGCTGAGCATGGTGCCCACCAGCCAGGCCACGATGACACCCGCCCCGACCAGCACCAGCACCAACGTGAGGCCCGCGGCGCGCAGCACCGAGCTGAGCGAGCCCAGGGCTTCGCCGCGCTGGGCGGCGGTGACCAGCGTCCAAGGCGTGCCGGCCACTGGGGCGGCGCGCAGCAGGTAGTCCTGCCCGCCGATGTCGGCGTCGACCCAGTTGCCGTTCTCGGCGAGGGCCTGCCTGATCGATTCCGCATTCAGGGCCGCCGAGAGTTCTGACACCGGCTTCAGCGATCGGGCCGCATCGGGGTGGGCCACGATCTTCTGATCCGTGTCGACCAGAAAGGCGAAGCCGCTGGCGGTCGGCTTGATCGATTCCACCGTCTTGACCACGCCATCGAGGTACACGTCGGAGGCCACCACGGCCTGCGTGCTGCCGCCTTGCTTGACCGCCAGCGCGAAGGTGACCACCAGTCGCTTGGTGGCCGCATCCGCATAGGGCGCGGTGAGAACGGTGCTGTCAGACGAGGCCGCCTGCTGGTACCAGGGGCGCGCCGTCGGGTCGTAACCCTCGGGCAGTTGCTGCGGGGTGGAGAAGACGACACGCTTGTCGGCGTAGCCCACGTAGGCGGTGTCGATGCGGCCGGACTTCACCGCCTGCTGCAAAGCCGGGATGGGTTCGGGCTGCGCCGCAGCGGGTACCAGCGCCTCGACGATGTCCTTCTGGGTGCGCACCCAGGCGGCGATCGTGCCAGCGTGGGCGCGGGCCAGGGCATCGAGCGAGCGGGTGACGTCTTCGCTGGTGTGCTTGCGCACGGTGACGTAGTTGGCCGAGGTGGCGAGCGCGAGCGTCACGACGACGATCGCGAAGGTCAGCCCGATCAGACGGTTCTTGATGCTGTGGAACATGGTCTTGGAGCTCGCGAGGGGAATGGGTGGGATGCTCTATGGCGAATCGGCTCAAGGCGGCGTGAAAACGCCGGCGAAGGGGCCGGCGTTGGAGGTGCGTTCTGGGCGTGCCCGGGCGGTCAGAAGGCCGTCCAGTCGCCGTCGTCGCCACCGGCCGTGGCGGGCGTCGACGGGGCGGGGGCCGGCGAGGGGGCCGCTGCGGCGGGCGTGCTTTTCGGCGTGCTGGCAGTGGTTGCCTTGGGCGCGCTGCTGCTCGCCGGGCGCGTCGCGCCGGGGGCGGTCGCCGGGCGTGCTGCCGCCGCGGACGGCTTGTACGTCGCGGCATGGCTCAACGAGGGCGATGCGGCGTCGCCGCCGGTCAGTGAACCGGTGTCGTCCAGTCGGAAGGTGGCCACCACCTGCATCAGGCGCGAGGCTTGTTCCTTCAGGCTCTCGGCGGCGGCGGCTGATTCTTCGACCAGTGCGGCGTTCTGCTGCGTCATCTGGTCGAGCTGATTGACGGCCGAGTTGACCTGGCCGATGCCTTGGCTCTGTTCGCTGGAGGCGGCGGTGATCTCGCCGATGATGTCGTTCACGCGGCGCACCGAGCCGACGATCTCGGTCATCGTGGAGCCGGCTTCCTGCACCTGGCGGGCACCGTTTTCGACACGATCCACCGAAGAGCCGATCAGGCTCTTGATTTCCTTGGCCGCCTCGGCACTGCGCTGGGCCAGCGTGCGAACTTCGCCCGCCACCACCGCGAAGCCGCGGCCCTGCTCGCCAGCGCGGGCGGCTTCCACCGCCGCGTTCAGCGCCAGGATGTTCGTCTGGAAGGCGATGCCGTCGATCACGCCGGTGATGTCGGCGATCTTGCGCGAGCTGGCATTGATTTCGTCCATGGTCTTGACGACTTGGGCGACGACCTTGCCGCCGCGCTCGGCCACCTGGCTGGCCGATGAGGCGAGCTGTGTGGCCTGCGAGGCCGAATCGGCGCTGTGGCGGACGTTGCTGGTCAGCTCTTGCAGCGAGGCCGCGGTCTCTTGCAGGTTGCTGGCCGCGTGTTCGGTGCGTTGGCTCAAGTCGAGGTTGCCGGTGGCCACCTCGGCACTGGCGGTGGAGATGCTGTCGGCGCTGGCGCGAACCTGGCCGACGATGTCACGCAGCGATTGCTGCATCTCGCCCAGTGCGCGCACAAAGGCGGAGATCTCGTCCTTGCCGGTGTCTGAGATGTTCTCCGACAGATCGCCCCGGGCGATGCGCTGGGCGCAGGCGGTAGCGGCCGTCAGCGGTTTGGCGATCGAGCGTGACACCAGCCACATCAGCCCGAAGAACACACCCAAGACCACCAGCGCCGCCACCAGGCGGACGTTGCTCTGGATCGTGCCGACCCGCTTGGTCTCGTCACGCTCGGCTGCGATGCGTTCTTCGGTTTCTTTCACCATCGCGGCGAAGGAGGTGCGGGCCTTTTCCAGTTCTGGCAGAGAGCGCTGGGCGTAGGCATAGCCGGCGGTCATGTCCAGGCGGGCTTCCACCACCTGCTGCAGGATCGGGCCCAGCTCCTTCGCGTAGGCGTTCAGCCCCGCCAGGCCCTCTTCCAGGTGCTTGGCGCGCTCGGCGTCGTCGGTCTTGGCCGACAGCAGCTCTTTGGTGGCCGCCACTTCCTTGTCCCAGCGGCCCTTGTGGTCGGCCGCCTCGTTGGGGTTGTTGCCGTTGAGCAAGACCGACTGTTCATGACGCTGGATGCGGTCGAACGCGGCCAGGATGGCGCCGGTGTCGCGGCTCACTGAAGCCTGCGCATCGAGCAGTTCGTCGGCCTGAGACTGCAGACTCTTGTAACTGATGCTCGCCCAGATGCCCAGCGCCATGATCAGCACGCTCACGACGAGCATGCCGCCCAAGAGCCGGTGGCGGATCGAAATGCTTCGAAGGTAGGTTTCCATGGGGGGCTCGCTGACTGCTCAAGGATTCGGTTAGTGCACGGCCGTGTCGCTCAGGTGGAAGCGGGCAACCAGGCCATTGAGAACGCTCGCCTGGCCTTTGAGGCTTTCGGCGGCGGCCGCGGACTGCTCGACCAGCGCGGCGTTCTGTTGTGTCATCTGGTCCAGGTGCGTCACGGCCGAATTGATCTGGCCGATGCCCTGGCTCTGTTCCGTGGACGCGGAGTTGATTTCCCTGATGATGTCGTTGACGCGTTGGACCGACGTGACGATCTCGTTCATCGTCGCGCCTGCGTCCTGCACCTGCCGGCTGCCCGAGTCGACCTTCTCGACCGAGGCGCTGATCAGTGTCTTGATTTCCTTCGCCGCTTCGGCGCTGCGCTGTGCGAGCGAGCGCACTTCGCCAGCCACCACCGCGAAGCCGCGGCCTTGCTCGCCAGCACGGGCGGCTTCGACCGCCGCGTTCAGCGCCAGGATGTTGGTCTGGAAGGCGATGCCGTCGATCACGCCGATGATGTCACCGATCTTGCGCGAGGCATGGTTGATCTCGTCCATGGTGTTCACCACCTGCGCGACCGCTTCGCCGCCGCGCTGCGCGACCGAGGTGGCCGACTGGGCCATTTCGCTGGCCTGGGTGGCGGCCTCGGCGCTGTGGCGAACGGTGCCCGTCAACTGCTCCATCGAGCTGGCGGTCTGCTGCAGGTTGCTGGCGGCCTGCTCGGTGCGGTGAGACAGGTCGGCGTTGCCCGAGGCCACTTCGTTGGAGGCGGTGTGGATGCTCTCGGACGCCTGGCGGACTTGGCCGACCAGGCCCGACAGTGACTGCTGCATGTGCGCCAAGGCGCGCAAAAGGTCTGCGGTCTCGTCCTTGCCATCCGCATCAATGCGGTGGGTCAGGTCGCCCTCGGCGATCGCCATCGCCACTTCCCGGGCGTGCGTGATCGGCCGGGTGATCGACACCGAGTTCAACAGTGTCAGGGGCACCACCAACGCCACCACCAGGCACAACACACCGACAAAGACAGCGAAGGTGTTGCGCAGCGATGCGGTGAACTCGGCCTGCGTTCTTTCCGCCTCGTCTTTGACGATCTTCTCGATCTCGTTCACGCCGGCTTCGACCTTGCCAACATGCTCTTTGGCCTTCGCCAGCATCTTGTCAGCCGTGCGGGCGTTGTCGTAGGCGCCGTTCTGAATCTGTTCCAGCACCTTTTGGGTGGAAGCGGCGTAGGCGTCCAGTTCGGCGATGCCTGCGCGGGCGATGGGGTTGTCTTCGTCTTCTTCGCCTTCCAGCAGCCCGCCGAGAGCTTGCTTGGTGTTCGCGATGGCCTTGGCCCACAACTCACGGTGCTTGAGGACGGCGACGCCGTCTTCATAATCGATCACCATGTTCTTCTCGTGCTGGCGCACTTCGCCGAGCGTATTGCGGATCTCACCCACCGTGCGCACCTCATGCACCGAGTGGTCCATGAAGCCTTTGTTGAGCGCCGCCATGTGGCGGCCACCCAGCAGCCCCGTGATGCCTACCAGCGCGAAGAGTGCGAGCACCATGCCGATGGCACCCTGCATACGAAACTTGATGGAAAAGGCTCTCATCCAGTTCATGCTCTGACTCCGTCCTGCTCTTGTGTCCAGATGACCTGTGGGGGCGCGCTGGAAGGGTGTGGGCTCAGAAGGTTTCCCAGTCGCCGCTCTCGACCGCGGCGGCCGGCATGGGCGCGGGTGCGGGTGCGGCCGCCGGCTTGGGCGCCGCCGGGGCAGCCGCCTTGGGCTTGGACGCCGAGGTGCTCACCGACGACACGGCCGGGCGAGGTGCCGGGGCGCTGCTGGCAGGACGGGGCGAGGCGGCGGCTTGGCGGACTTCATGGCCGCTGCCGACACGGAAGTTCGATACCACGCTGGCCAGCCTGTTGGCTTGTTCCTTCAGGCTCTCGGCCGCAGCGGCCGATTGCTCGACGAGCGCGGCATTCTGCTGCGTCATCTGATCCAGCTGGACCACGGCACCATTGACCTGGCCGATGCCCGCGCTTTGCTCGCTGGCCGCGGCGCTGATCTCGCCGATGATGTCCGACACGCGCTGGACGCTGGAGACGATCTCGTTCATCGTGGCGCCGGCATCCTGCACGAGGCGAGTGCCCGATTCGACACGGTCGACGCTGGCCCCGATCAAGGTCTTGATTTCGCGTGCCGCTTCGGCCGAGCGACCCGCCAGCGAGCGCACTTCACCCGCCACCACCGCAAAGCCGCGGCCTTGTTCTCCGGCACGCGCGGCTTCCACAGCGGCGTTCAGGGCGAGGATGTTGGTCTGGAAGGCGATGCCGTCGATCACGCCGATGATGTCGGCGATCTTCTTCGAGCTGGCGTTGATCTCGTCCATGGTGGTCACGACTTGCGAGACCACTTCACCGCCGCGGCGTGCCACCTGCGTGGCCGAGCTGGCGAGCTGGTTGGCCTGGCTGGCGGCGTCGGCGCTCTGGCGCACGGTGCCGTTGAGCTGGCTCATCGAGCTGGCGGCCTGCTGCAGGTTGCTGGCGGTCTGCTCCGTGCGTTGCGACAGGTCCTGGTTGCCGCTGGCGATTTCGGTGGCAGCCACGGTCACGCTGTCGGCGCCGGTGCGGATCGCACTGATCGAGCGGCGCAGTTCCACCTGCAGGGCCTGCAGCGCATTGAGCACCGCGGAAGAGTCAGAATTTCCGCCTTCGATGACGATGTCGACCGACAGGTCGCCTTCGGCCAGGCGTCGGGCGTGGGCGGTGAACATGGTCAGGAACTGGCGCAGCACCGTCATGCCGGTGAAGAACAGCACCACCGCGAGACCGGTGAAGAACAGGCTGCTGCCGATGATGGCGCCGCTGGACCAGCCGGAGTTCAGGCCAATCACGACACAGGCCTGGCTCGCGACGAGCGTGCCCAGGGTCAGCATCGAGCGCTGCTTGGTGGAAAGGAAGGTGAGCATGGAGGATCCGTCAGAAGAAGAGTCGTCGAGGGCCGTGGCGGCGAACCTGCGTCAGGCGTGTTCGCCGCGGCGCGATGTCAGTGGCGGCTGTGGCGCACGAGGGCACCCACATCGAGGATCAGTGCGACGCGGCCGTCGCCCATGATCGTGGCGCCGGAGACGTCCTGCACCTTGCGGTAGTTGGCTTCGAGGTTCTTGACCACGACCTGCTGTTGGCCCAGCAGCTCGTCGACCAGCAGGGCGACACGGCCACCTTCGGCTTCGACGACGACCATGATGTTTGACACGTTCTCGAAGTCGAACCGCGGCACGTCGAAGACCTTCTCGAGGTCGATGACGGGCATGAACTCGTCGCGCACTTCGACCACGCGGCCGGAGTTGCCGATCGTCTTGATCATGGCTTGGTCGACCTGGAAGGACTCGACCACCGACGACAGCGGGAGGATGTAGCACTCATCGCCTACGCCGATCGACATGCCGTCCATGATGGCCAGGGTCAGCGGCAGGCGAACCTTGACGCTCATGCCGTAGCCCTCGGCGGAATCGATCTCGACGGTGCCACCCAGCTGGGTGATGTTCTTCTTGACCACGTCCATGCCGACACCACGGCCTGAGACGTCGGTCACTTGCTCGGCCGTCGAGAAGCCGGGGGCAAAGATCAGGTTGTAGACCTCGGAGTCGGTCATCGAATCGGGGGCGTCGATGCCGCGTTCGCGGGCCTTGTTGAGCAGCTTCTGGCGATTCAGGCCGCGGCCGTCGTCGCGCACTTCGATGACGATCGAGCCGCCTTGGTGCGATGCCACCAGGGTGATCGTGCCGTGCTCGGCCTTGCCCTTGGCGAGGCGGTCGGCGGGCAGCTCGATGCCGTGGTCGCACGAGTTGCGCACCAGGTGGGTCAGCGGATCGGTGATCTTCTCGACCAGGCCCTTGTCCAATTCGGTGGCTTCGCCCTGGGTGACCAGCTCGACTTTCTTGCCCAGTTTGGCGGCGAGGTCGCGCAGCATCCGCGGGAAGCGGTTGAACACCATCGACATCGGAATCATCCGGATCGACATCACCGCTTCTTGCAGGTCGCGGGTGTTGCGCTCCAGGTCGGCGAGGCCGGACAGCAGCTGCTGGTTCAGCGCCGCGTCCACGCCCTTGCTGTTCTGCGCCAGCATGGCCTGGGTGATGACCAGTTCGCCCACCAGGTTGATGAGCTGGTCGACCTTTTCCACCGAGACGCGCAGCGTCGTCGAATCCGGGCCGGCGGCGGCAGCGCGCGCTTCGGCGCGGCCGGCCGGCTTGGCCACCGGCGCAGCGGGTGCGGCAGCAGGCGCAGCGGCGGCGGCTTCCGGGGCGGCGGCCGGCGTTTCAGAGGCTTGGGTCGGCGAGCCGGGGGCGTCGTCAAAGAAGCCGTAGCCCAGCTCCGCCGGCGCTTCTTCCTTCGGCGCTTCGGGGCGCTCCGGGAAGAAGCCATAGCCCGCGTCCATCGGCTCCAGGCGCATCAGCTCGCGAGCGATGTGGAAGGTGAACAGGTCCAGCAGGTCGTTGTCGCTGGAGGTCGTCACGATCTTGAAGCGGCGCATGCCGTCGGCGCTCTGGCCGTTGGACAGCGCCTCGATCGTGCCGAGGTTGGTGATTTCTTTGAACAGATCGAACAGGCCGTCCGCCGTGGCCGGGTTCTCCAGCGGGCCGACGGTCAGTGCGATGGCGCGTGCGATCACGCCGTTCTTCGGCATCGCGGAAGCCGCCGGGGCCGGAGCCGCTGCGGCAGCCGGCGCGGGAGCCGGTGTCGGTGCGCTGCCGCCCTCGGCCAGCGCACGGATGTGAGCGACGAGCTCGCGGGTGTCGACGGCGTCGCCGCCCGAACCCTGGTGACGCGCCAGCAGGGCCTTGAGCGCGTCGCCCGAGGCGAGCAGCACATCGACCATCTGCGGGTTGGGTTGCAGCTCATGGCGACGCAGCTTGTCCAGCAGCGTTTCCATGTGGTGCGTGAGTTCTGCCACGTCGGAGAAGCCGAATGTCGCCGCCCCGCCCTTGACGGAGTGCGCGCATCGGAAGATGGCGTTCAACTCTTCGTCGTCGGCCGCCTCGACATCCAGTTCCAGGAGCTTTTGCTCCATGTTCTCGAGGTTCTCGCCGGCTTCCTCGAAGAAGACTTGATAGAACTGGCTGAGGTCGATGCCATCACCCAGGCTGCTGCTGCTTTCGCTCATTTCGGCCATCGCTGGCTCCTCAACTTTGTGGTCGCGTCGGATTGACTTGTCTTGCCCTTCCAGGAGGTCAGTCGCGCCTTAGCGAATGACCTTGCCGATCACTTCGATCAGCTTGGCGGGGTCGAAGGGCTTCACCAGCCAGCCGGTGGCACCGGCGGCACGTCCAGCCTGCTTCATCTGGTCGCTGGACTCGGTGGTCAGGATCAGGATCGGCGTCGACTTGAACTTGGGGTTCTCGCGCAGCTTCTTGGTCAGGCTGATGCCATCCATGCGGGGCATGTTCTGGTCGGTCAGGACCAGGTTGAAGTCACGCGTACCGGCCTTTTCCCAGGCGTCTTGGCCGTCTACGGCCTCGACGACGTTGAAACCGGCGTTTTTGAGGGTGAACGCCACCATTTGGCGCATCGAGGGCGAATCGTCCACGGCAAGAATCGAGTGCATCGCTTTTCTCCGAAAAATCTGGAAGGGCTGGGGGCGGGGGCTGTGAAAGGGGGGTTAGAACAGCTCGATGGAACCGGCGTCCATCTCGTCCTGGGTGACCGGGTTGGGTCGTCCAGGGCCGTCCTCGACGATGGCGGAACCGTCCTCATCGTCTTCGCCCATCGCATCCCGGGCGATTCGGTCGGCACAGGAGCGCAATCGCTTCTGCGTGTGGGCGATCAGCTGGATCGCCATGTCATGAAACTGCAGCGCGGTGATCGCGCCCGCGAGGTTTTGCATCGCACCTTGCATCGCTTCGGTGCCCAAGGCGGCCTCCGCGCTCTGCATCAGGCCCTGCAACTGGGTGGAGGCCCCGTAAAAGTGGCCGGACAGCGTTTCGCTGGCGTCATCCAGCAGGCGCTGCAGCCGCTCCAGGTCGTTGCTGGCCACCATCAGGTGGTCCTGCAAGTCCGCCGCTGCCAGCAAGGGCAGTCCGGGGCTGTCCGGTACGGGGCTATCTGAATTCAGCATCGTGGCTCCGCGGTGCTCTTCGTGGGTCCGGGTCGGCCGTTGCCGGCTTGCTCGGAAGTTGTCAGGGATTTTTCGGCAGTGCCGGGCTCCTTATTGACCCGATCACCGGGTCAAAAGCGGGCCTAATTCCGTCAAAGACGACACAGCCGGGTCTCCTACCTGCCGCCAGACGGCTGCGCGATACTCGACCCATGAAGGGCGATATCGGCGCGAACACGCCAAGCCGTAGCCTGCGCGTGCTGCACATCGAAGATTCGGAACTCGATCACGAGTTAGCGATGGCTCACCTGCGCCGCGGGGGGGCCGAGGTGTCGGCGCGGCGGGTCGACAGCGAGCTGGCGTTCCGCGCGGCCTTGCGCGAGCGCTGGGACGTGATCCTGTCGGACTTCAACATTCCCGGCTTCTCCGGCCTGCATGCGCTGGACATCCTGCGCGACAGTGGCGTGCAGGTGCCGTTCATCCTGGTGTCGGGCGAAATCGGCGAGGACGTGGCGGTCCAGGCCATGCGCAATGGCGCGGCCGACTATCTATTAAAGGCGAACCTCGCCCGGCTGGCGCCAGCCACCGAGCATGCGATCGACGCGTTCGAGACCTTGCGGGCCCGGCAGCGGGCCGATCGCGAGCTGGCGGCCTCTCGGCAACGGCTGTCGGAGCTGGCCCAGCACTTGCAGACGAGCGTGGAGATGGAGCGTGCGGCGATCGCCCGCGAGATCCACGACGACGTGGGCGGCTCGCTCTCGGCGCTCAAGTTCGACCTGGCCTGGATGGCCCGCCATGCGACCACGCCTGAATTGAAGGCCCGCCTGGACAGCGCCATGGAAATGGTGACGCACGCGCTGGAGGCCAGCCAGCGGATCATGCACAACCTGCGCCCAGCGATCCTGGAGCAGGGGCTGGTCGCGGCGCTGCAGTGGCTGGCCAACCGCTTCGAGCGCCGCACGGGCGTGGTGTGCAGCTTCCGCACCAGCCACGACAATCCCCAGCTGCCTGCCGGTGTGCCCTTGGTGGCTTATCGGACAGCGCAGGAAGCGCTCACCAACATCAGCAAACATGCCCAGGCGAGCCGCGTCAGCATCGACCTGTCGCTGGCGCAGGGGGTGTTGTCGCTGGAGGTCAGCGACAACGGTCGCGGCCTGTCGGATGCCGACTTGGCGAAGGCCCGCAGCTTCGGCATCCGCGGCTTGCACGAGCGGGCCTCCACCGTCGGAGGGTGGGTTGACTTGTCCAGCAGCCCGGCCGGCACGACCCTGATACTCTCCATCCCGTTGGGACACCACGCCAGCGGCCCGTCAGAGGCCACGCATCCTGACGAATCGGAACACGACCCGTCTGTGTGGGGAGAGCTATGACAAAAGTGATCGTGTGCGACGACCACGCCTTGATCCGGCGCGGCATCCGCGACACCTTGTCCGATGCGCCTGATCTGGAAGTGATCGGCGAGGCCGGCGATTACGGTGAGCTGCGCGCCCTGATGCGCAAAGACACCTGCGATGTCCTGGTGCTGGACATCAACATGCCCGGTCGCAGCGGGCTGGATGTGCTGCATGTGCTGAAAGACGAGGGCTCCACCGTCAAGGTGCTCGTGGTCAGCATGTACCCCGAAGACCAGTACGCGATCCGGGCGCTGCGCGCTGGGGCCTTCGGTTACGTGAACAAGGGTGGCGATCCGCACCTGCTGGTGCAGGCGGTGCGCACCGTGGCGCAGGGGCGCAAATATGTCACGCCCGAGATTGCGCAGATGCTGGTCGAGAGCCTGACGACGCCGGAGGTCGTCAATGCGCACGAGAAGCTCTCCGACCGTGAATTGCAGACCTTGGTGATGATCGCGTCCGGCAAGCGCCTGGCCGACATCGCCAACGAGCTGACCCTGTCGCCCAAGACGGTCAGCGTGTACCGGGCCCGGGTGCTCGAAAAACTCGGTCTGGCCAACAACTCCGAGCTGACGGTCTACGCCATCCGCAACGGGCTCGTGGGCGAATAGGCGTGTCGCGGCTTAGGGCCGCGCCAGCGTGAATTTGTCGCACCTGGCGGGGCGACCCGGCGAGCCCCCCTACTTTGGATGTCGTCGCAGCGGCGCGGTTCGCGTCTGCTTGGACAAGCGCCCGCTGTGGCCGACGGGTCGACCCCGACGGCGGCGAGCGCCCATGAGACAAGCCACGCAACCAAGCAAAAGGGTCACCATGCAAGTTGACGACACCATCCATGAACTCGAACTGGCGGTCAAGCTGGCTTCGCTCGATCTGATCGAGTTCACCGAGCGAAGCGGTTTCCTGCTGGAAATGCCCGCCGGCAGCGACCAGCCGCCGCACTACGTCGTCGTGGGCACGGCATCGGAGATCGGATGGTTGCTCAACGCTCACGCCGCCAAGAAGGCCCCCGCCGACACGGCCGTGGCGTCCACCGCCGACCGCTGCCACTGACCGGGGGCCCCGGCCGGCCCCAGCCCCGGCCGTTGGGGGCCGGGGCTCGGCGGTGCTCAGGACTTGAGCATCGCCAGCAACAGCAGGCGGGCCTTTTCCCAGTCGCGGCCGATGGTGCGCTTGTTCAGATCCAGTGCCTCGGCTATCTCGGCATCTGAATAGCCACCGAAATACCGCATCTCGACGACCCTGGCCAGCCGCGGCTCGACCTCTTCGAGCGCCAGCAGCGCATCGTTGATCCGCAGGATTTCGCTCTCACCCGCGGGCAGGTTGTCCTGCAGCAGCGTGTTCAGCGTCAACTCGGCCATGCCACCCCCTCGGCGCTCGGCCTGGCGCTCGCGCACCGTGTCGACGATCACCGAGCGCATTACCCGCGACGCGTAGGCGAAGAAGGCGCGGCGATCTTCCAGTCGCAACTGGTCGGCGGAGAGAAACCTCAAGTAAGACTCGTGCACCAGTGCGGTCGTGTCGAGCACGGTGTTGCGCCCACCTCCGAGCAGCCGTGCGCGGGCCAGCTTGCGCAGCTCGGGGTAGGCGGCGGCGAACAACTCTTCGCGTCCCGGCGGGCTGTCAGAGGCCATGCGCTGGATCAGAACGGTCAGGGTCGTCGTCATCGGCCACCTCCCATGGCGCGGGTCTTGTGCGGCCCGTCGGACATGCGTCGCGTGGACAGGCGCTGAGTCGAGTCCGGATTCTGCCGTCGGGCCCGGCGGCGGGCATGGGCCGATCGTGGGGGGTGTTGAGTCCGAGCCGATGTCGCTTTCGGGGCGCCCAATCCGTCTGGTCGGGTATCAGGACAGAAGGAGTCCCCGCTGAGCAACCCGATCACCCGGTTGTGACGAATCCTGAGGGGTCGCTCCGGGCAGGCCCGCCCACCCGCGCGTGGCCTGCCACTGAGTTAAGGTGATCGAGTGTCTGGGCCGTGTGCGTCGTGATCCGGCGTGCGGGCGAACCATGAATCCAAACTGTCGAGGGGGCCGCCGATGAATTCGGGCGGCATGGCGATCGTGCAATCCGGGGAGATGTGTCTGTGGCCCTCAGCGCCGCTGAGCTGAGCCGGCTGAGCGACCTGCTCGAGCAGGCGCTGACCCTGTCGCCAGGCGAGCGGCAGGCGTGGCTGGCCGCCTTGCCCCCGGCGGATCGACCGCTGCAGGGCGCGCTGCGCGACATGTTCGATGCGCAAGCCCAGGCGTCGCCGTTCCTCGAGACGTTGCCGCGGGTGGAGAGTCCGCTGGGCCCCGAAGCCGGAGAGCCGCAACCCGGTGACACGGTGGGCAGCTACCGGCTGGTGCGTCTGGTGGCGCGAGGCGGCATGGGCAGCGTCTGGCTGGCCGATCGGGTCGATGGCGCACTGCACCGGCGGGTGGCCTTGAAGCTGCCCCACCTGGCCTGGGGTGCGGGCCTGGCCGAGCGCATGCGCCGCGAGCGCGACATCGGCGCCCGGCTCGAGCACCCGCACATCGCCCGGCTCTACGACGCGGGCATCGACCACCGCGGCCACCCCTTCCTCGCCTTCGAGTTCATCGACGGCGTGGCCATCGACCTGTGGTGCCGCAGCCGCCAGTTGCCCACCCGCGCGCGGCTGAAGCTGTTCCTGCAGGTGGCCCAGGCGGTGGCCTATGCCCATGCCCGGCTGGTGGTGCACCGCGACCTGAAGCCCTCGAACGTGCTGGTCTCCTCCGACGGCCAGGTGCACCTGCTGGACTTCGGCATCGCCAAGCTGCTGCACGAAGGCCCCGAGGACGCCAACGCCACGCTGCGCCTGGGCGCGGCGATGACACCGCACTACGCCTCGCCCGAGCAGTTGCTGGGCGAGCCGGTCACCGTGGCCTCGGACGTCTATTCACTCGGCGTGCTGCTCTACGAGCTGCTGACCGGCGAGCGGCCTCATGCGCCCGACGGTGCACGCGGCGGGGCCGGCGGTGGGCCACTGCCGCTCGCTGCCTGGCAACGGGCGGTGCAGCACGAGCCGCCGCTGGCCAGCCAGCGGGTGGCCGACCGGCTGCTGGTGCGGGGCTTGCGCGGCGATGTCGATGCCATCCTCGCCAAGGCGCTGCGTCGTTCGCCCGAGCAGCGCTACGCCACCGTCGACGCGTTGGCCGACGACATCCAGCGCCACCTCGCCGGCGAGCCCGTGCGGGCGCAGCCCGAGCGTGCCGGGCAGCGTTGGCGGGCGATGTTGAAGCGCTCGCGTGCCAGCATCGCGCTGGGTACGACGGCGGTGCTGGCGGTGGCGGTGGCTGCGGTGCTGTCGCTCAGCCAGATGCAGCGCGCCAATGATGCGGCGGCGCGCGCCAGTGCGGTGAAGGATTTCGTGCTCGACACCTTCCGCATCGAAACCGCCGGTGACCCGACCGGGATCGAGCTGCGCGGCACGCCGCGTGAGCTGCTGCTGCAACGCGGTGCCCGCCTGATCGATGTGCGCTTTGACGGTCAGCCCACTCTGCAAGCCGAGCTGCACGGAGTGGTCAGCAATCTGTTCGACGAGATGGCCAACTTCGAGCTGGCCGAGCTGCACGCCGCGCGGCGACTGGAAGTGCTGTCGCACAGTGGGGCGCCTTCTGCCGACAAGGCGGTGGCCGCCATGGCCGTGTCGCAAGCCTTGCTCAAGCTGGGGCGTGCGGGCCAGGCTGAAGAGCCGGCGGCGCAGGCCATCGGCTGGGCCGACGGCGAGCCGCGCCTGTCGGTGATGGCGCGATTGCAGATGGCCGCCTCGCTGGCGGCCCAGTCCAAGACCGAGGCGCTGGCCGGTGAGCTGGATCGAATCGATGCCGAGCTGGCGCGCGAAACGTCCCCGGCCACCATCGAGCGGGCCCTGGCTTGGGGGGCACGGGCCAGCCTCTTGGCCCTGAAGGGGCAGGGTCCTCAGGCCATCGAGCAGGCGAACCGGGCGGTGACCTTGGCGGCCTCGATCGAAGGCGCGGCCTCGCCCCGCGTGCTCAACCTGCGATGGGCGCAGTGGCGGCTGTTGATGGAGTTCCGCCAGGTCGACCGGGCGCGTGAACTCGGCGCATCGATCGTGGCCGACCTGCGCCAGCTCGGCGGTCCGAAGGACGGCACCGCCGCATTCGCCGAGATCTACACCACCGCCTTCCTGTTCGCGGACGATCCCGAGCATCGCCTGTCGTTCGATGCCGCCGAAGCCATCGTGCTGGCCGATCGGGACATCGTGAGACAGCACGGCTGCCGCGGCATTGCCGACGCCGATGCCTGGAGCGACTACCTGCTCGGCAGCCTCTACGCCGCCTGGCACGACTTCGAGCGAGCCGAGCCATTGCTGAGCCAATCGCTCGCCCGCATCGCGCCCGTCGGCGACGAGCTGACGCTGATTCCTTATGCGTCGCGCGCGCTCGCCTGGGCCTGGACCGTGCGCGGCGAGCACGCGCGGGGCGACGCCTTGCTGCAAAGCCAGATGGGCCTGATGGCCCGGCGCGGCAGCCCGCTGGCGCGCTCGGCACGTGCCACGCTCGCATTGAGCCAATCGATGCAGGGGCGGCACCGCGCCGCGATCGAGCTGATCGAATCCGCCTTGCCGGTCGCCGGCGTGGCCCAGGGCAAAGCCGCGGAGACGGCGTCTTCTCAGCCGCTGCCCGCGATGCCGCCTGAACTGGCGCTGTGGCGTACGGCGGTCTGGCTCGGGAACGGCGATGCTGACCAGGCGCTGGCCAGCTTGCCGCCCGCCGCTCAGCTGGCTTCGTTGCCGGAGGGCGATGGCGGTTGGGCGGGTGAGGCGGCGTGCGTCGCGGGGCGCCACCGCGAAGGCCTGGCCGCGCTCGACGCTTACTTGCAGCGCGAGGCGCCGCGTCGCTCGCCCGCCAGCCCCTTCATCGCGCGGGCCCGGGCGGTGCAGGGGCTGTGCGCGCTTCGTGCGGGCGACCGGAAGCTGGCGCAGGCACTGGCCCGACAATCGCGCGCGGCGCTGCCACCCCCATCGGTCGTCAGCCCTTACTTCCTACAACCCCTGGACAAGCTGGAGGGGGCGCTCGGCACGGCCTCGACAGTCCGGGTCGCCCGGAAATGAACGCGATGCCTTGCTTGATGAGTCGCCTGTCGGCCGGGCTGGTCCTGGCCGGCCTGTTGACGCTCTCCACCGCGCAGGCCGCCGACGGGCCGGTCGATGCGCTGGACGTGGCCGGTGGCGAAGCGCCGGTCCTCACCTCGACCCACATGCCGCAACCCGTGCGCGACATCCCGGCGAGCGTCACCATCCTGTCGGCCGACATGCTGGCGCTGTACGGCTTCCAGGGGCTGGCCGAATCGATGCGCCTGGTCGCGGGGGCGTCGCCCGACCGCCTCGCCGGAGCGAACTACAGCCTGCCGGTGGCGGGCCGGCGTGCCACCGGGCCGATCCGCGTGACGCTGCTGGTGGACGGCATCGAGGTGGGCGGCGCGGTGCTGTCCGAGGACGACGATTGGAACGACCTGCCGGTGGCCCTGAGCGATGTCGAGCGCATCGAGGTCTCCACCGGCGCTGGCGCGGCCGGCTACGGGCGGGCGTCGAAAGTGGCGGTCGTCAACTTCGTGACGAAGCACCCGGCAGACGTGGAGCGTGGCTATGGCGCGATCTCGCTCGGATCGTTCGAATCGGTGCGCGCCATGGTGCGAGGGGGCTGGAGCTTTGGTCCGGCGTCGGTTCGGTTGACGGTGCAGCATCGCCAGCGCGAGGCCATCGACGACCGCCGTGCCTTCACGCCCGGCGACGATGCGGTGGGCGTGGACCGGGTGACGATGCGTACCGCGCTGGCGGTGGCAGAAGGTTCGAACCTGTCCTTCGATGCCGCGTTCCTGAACTCTCGCTACGAGGGTGAGCCCGAGGCAGCGAGGCCGCTGGGCCCACGGGATCTGCGCAACGGCTACGCGGCGCTGCTGTGGACGCAATCCTTGAACCCCGAGAACGACGTGAGCGTGCGTCTGGAGCAGTGGGCCAACACCTCGCGCGAGTTTCCGGTGGCCTGCGACGCGGCGCGCCAACTGTGCCCGCCCGACGATGTGAACATCGAACGACGCACGAAGTTCGAGATTCAGGACGTGCAGCGCCTGTCCGAGCATTGGCGCGTCAGTGCGGGGCTCGGCTTTCGCCAGGCGGTGGTTCGCCTGCGCGAGACCGACGAGGCCCGCTGGTCGGCCCGCTACCGGCGCGTCTTTGGCTCGGTGGATTGGACGCCCACCCCGTCGTGGTCGGTCGGCGCGGGCTGGTCGGCCGACGAGGCCGACAGCGACAACCACGACCGCACCTGGAACCTGGGCGCCAACTGGCATCTGAGCGAGACGCAGACCTTGCGTTGGGCCTTTTCGCGGGGCGATTGGGCTTCGGATCAGGCGCTGCGCATCGGCACGAGCGGCGCGCTGACCAGCCAGGAGCGGATGCGATCGACCGAGCTGGGCTACCGGCTGGAGTCTCCCGCCCGGGGGGCATCGGTCCAGGGGCGCCTCTTCTGGTCAAAGGTCGACGGGCGTGTGTGGCGGCCACGATTGGAGAGCGATTCGCCAGCGAACGGCGAGTTCTACGGCGTCGAGCTGCGGGCGGCGGGAGACCTGTCCGACAACTGGTCGGGTTTTGTCAGCGCCACCGTGTTGACCGAAGGTGACCATTCGGGTGCCCAGGACGACCACCGGGCTCGCCCATGGTTGGGCGCTGCTGGCGTGGCCGTGAACCTGGGGGAAGGCTGGCGTGGGTCGCTGGGCTACTACGCATCGTCTCGTTTCGGGTCGTCCACCCAGAACGCCGGCCGCACGGCGATCACCGCCACGCGCGACTTCCGCTGGTCGGACTGGCGATGGCAGCTGGTGCTCAACGCGCGCCTGGCCGACCACCTGCGCGCCCGGGCCGGCGATGGCTCGAGCGACACGCCCCACACGGCGACGGCGTGGACCTTCTTCGCGTCGCTGGCCGCGGCGTTCTGACGCCAGAGATGAGCGCCACCCCCGCCTTCGCCCTTTCGCGACCGATGATGAGTCGACGGGCTGCGCTGCGCGCGCTGGCGGCGGTGTGCGGCTCGTCGATGGTGGCGGAGGCGGCGCGGGCGGCGGGCGCTGAGTTGCGTGTGCTCGTCACCACCTCGGGCGACGCGGCGGTGCCCATCCACACCGCGCTGACGCGGCGCTTCCCCGCGGCACAGATCTCGGATGACCTGAAGGCGCTGACGGCTCGCGGCGGCCCGGCGATGTACCTCGCCATCGGCCCGGGGGCACTGGAAGCGGCGTTGAACGCCGATGTGGCCGGCCCTTTGGTGTCCGCGTTTGTCTCGTCGGCGGCGTATCTGCGCCTGGTCGCGGCGGCGCCCCGGCGGACCAGGCCGGTCACCGCGGTGTTTGCAGAGGCCGCGCCTGCGGCGCAGATGCAGTTGATACGGCGCCTGTATCGGCGCAAAGTGGTGGTCGGCGTGCTGCTCAGTGCCGCCACGCGGCACCTGCAGGCGCAGATCGAGCGCGCGGCCAACGCCGCCGAACTGGCCGTGTCTTTCGAGCTGGTCGAGCCGGGCGCCAGCCCGGTCCGCGCGCTGTCGGCGCTCACGTCGGCCACCGTGCTGCTGGCCGTGCCCGATCCGGACCTTTACAACGCCCAGGTCGCACGGGCGGTGCTGGAGTCGTCCTATCGTCGTCGGCAGGGCGTCATCGGTTTTTCGAAGGCGATGGTCGGCGCCGGCACGCTGGCCGCCGCGTACGCGACCATCGAAGACGTGGTGGCGCAGCTGGGTGACGTGGTCGATGCGCTCGCGTCTGGCGCTGCGGCGATTGAACCGCAGTACCCGGTGTACTGGCGCGTCGCCATCAACGACAACGTGGCCCGCTCGCTTGACATGGTGGTCGATCCCGCCGTGCGCGGCTTGGGGCACTTTCCGGGCTGAGCGGTGATGAAGCGCGACACGACACCGTCTGCTCGTCACCCCGGGCTCGCCGCGATGCTGCTGACGATGGCTGCGTTGCCCACGGTTCTGACTCTGCTGGCGGTGCTGTGGCTGCACCGTGGCGCCGATGATCGGCTTCGGCGCGAGCTGGAGCAGCGGGCTGCGCTGGTGGCCGGCGCTTTGGCCGAGACCAGCGAGTACGGCCTGGTCTCGGGCAACCCGGCGGCGCTGGATCGCTCGGTGCGCGAGCTGCTGGCGCGCGACAAGGCGATCGCGTCGATCGACATCCTCGATGCATCGCGCCGGTCGTTCGTGTCCTTGCCGGGCCAACCCTTGGCGCCGGGCCTGCCCGCGGTGGAATGGCCGGTGCGATCGAGCGTGCCGGACATCGACTTCTTCGACCGTGCGACACCGCACGTCTCGATGGCGGACGACTTGCAACCCACGTTCCGGCTGGGCCCGGTGACCGGGTATGTGCGCGTCACCATGGCCACCGAAGGGCTGCGGCAGGCTCAGCAGCAACGCCTGTGGACCGAGCTCGGGGTCGTGGCGGGCGCCGGGGCGTTGGGCCTGCTGGTGGTGGGCGGATGGGCGCGCCGCTTGTCTGCGTCGTTGCTGGCGCTGCTCGATGCCCTGCAGTCCATCCGCCAGGGCCGCTACGTGTTTGGCGAGGGGCCGATCGTGGGCCGTGAACTGCGGCGCCTGTACGGGGTGGCACACGAGTTGGCCGACAGCCTGGCCATGGCCCGAACGCCGTCGCCCGTCGATTCTGCGGCGCCGTCGTGGCGTCAGCCCGAGGGCGTGCAAGGGGTGGCGTCACGTTTGCTGGGCCGCCTGGAAGCGGGTCTGGTGGCCGTGAGGCTGACGGCGTTGCACATCGCGCGCCGCGCCGAGCCGGCGCCTACCGAGGGCCCGGCGCCGGGATCGGCGCAACTCGCCGCGCGCATCCTGGCGCTGGCCGATCAGTCTCGGGTCGCCGGCCAGGCTTTATGGGAGCCCCTGCGCTCGCAGATGGTCGAGTCCGTCGGCCTGGATGCGGCGCTCGCCGAGCTGTTGCAGATCTGTGCCCGGGCCCAGCCCGCGTGCGTCTTCAGTCTTCATCGGGAGCCCCATGCGGTGTGCGGCGACCTGCGCCTCGCGGTCGCGATCCACCGGGCCGTGCAGGGCGCCCTGGTGCTGGTGATGACCAAGGCCCTGGCGACGCAGGCCACGGTTCGCGTGGAGGGGCCTGTGGGCGAGCGAGGTTGGCGCGTCTGCATCTCGGACAACGCACCGGTGGGCGATTCCGCTGCCGCGGCAAGCCGACGGGCTGAATGGGGTGAGGCGTGCGTCCAGGACGGCGCCGTCGTTGACGTCCAGCATCTGCCTTCAGGCGTCACGACGGTGACGCTGCAATGGCCGACGGGGGCCGTCGGCGGGCTCGTCGATGGGGTCGGCGCGGCCGAATGAGCCAGGGCGTCAGCCGGTGGCGCTGGGGCGATTCGCAGCTCGGTGATCAAGGCCCTGGATGAGGCGTTGCAATACCCGGCGGTAGGCCGCATGGGCCGCGGGTTGCGCGTCGAAAGCATCACGCGCCTGGGCGGCCAGTGCGCGCGCCTGTGGACGGTCTCCTGCGGCCAGCGCGCAAAGCCCGCGCACCGCCAACCACTGTGCCCGCTGAAGGCTGGGAGGAGCGGATGTCGCCGTCTCGGCGCTGTCCGGGCCCGGTGTCGAGGGGACGTTGATCCTGTCCAGCAGGGCGATGCCGGCGTCGGCCTGTCCCGTGGCACACAGGGCCTCGGCCATCGGCTCCGCTTCTGCAGCGGCGCTGTGCTGGGCGAGTTCGCTGGCCCGTTGCGATTCGCCGCGATCCAGCAGTGCGCGCAGCCTCAAGCTTCAGGCGTCACGACGGTGACGCTGCAATGGCCGACGGGGGCCGTCGGCGGGCTCGTCGATGGGGTCGGCGCGGCCGAATGAGCCAGGGCGTAAGCCGGTGGCGCTGGGGCGATGCGCAGCGGGGTGATCCAGGCCCTGGATGAGGCGTTGCAGTACCCGGCGGTAGGCCGCATGGGCCGCGGGTTGCGCGTCGAAAGCATCACGCGCCTGGGCGGCCAGTGCGCGCGCCTGTGGGCGGTCTCCTGCGGCCAGCGCGCAAAGCCCGCGCACCGCCAACCACTGTGCCCGCTGAAGGCTGGGGGGAGCGGATGTCGCCGTCTCGGCGCTGTCCGGGCCCGGTGTTGAGGGGCCGTTGATCCTGTCCAGCAGGGCGATGCCGGCATCGGCCTGTCCCGTGGCACACAGGGCCTCGGCCATCGGCTCGGCCTCTGCGGCGGCGCTGTGCTGGGCGAGTTCGCTGGCCCGCTGCGCTTCGCCGCGATCCAGCAGCGCGCGCAGCCTCAAGCTGGCGGTGCGCGCTGCCGCTTCGCCCGCCGTGAACGATGCGGCGGTGTCGGCCGTGAGCTCGTCGAGCACGTGGGCTGCGTCGTCCCAGCGGCCCTGGTTGCCCAGGAACTCGGCCTGCACCAGCCGCGCCCGCCAGACTTCCCGGGGGAACTGGCGCAGGGCCAATTGCTGCCATTCACCCAGCCACTCGCTGGCGCGGCTGGCCGGCCCGGCGCGAACGGCCGCCTGTGCCAGCACCGCCAGCAACTGCAGCCGCGCACGCGATTGACGCACCTGGGGCAGCAGGCCATCGGCCAAGCCTGAGGCGAGCACTTGCGCGCGTTGCACCTGGCCCAGTGCCAGCGCGGCCTGTGCCGCATGCGCGTCGGACCACATGCGCTGCAGCAAAGTGGCGCGCGATTCGGGTTCTCGGATGACGGCGTGGCTGTGAGCAATGGTGGCCAGCGCCTGCGAGGTGTGTGTGGACGAGGCGCCCGCATACAGCACAAGCGCGGCCAGTTCCGCTTCGATGAGCGCCGCCTCGGCGTCGCTGCCTTCGGTGGCGCGCAGCGCCGCGAGGGCTGGTGCGATCACGGCGCGCGCCGCGTCGTGGCGGCGGCGCAGGATGAGGTGGCGAGCGAGATCCAGTCGCAGGTCGATCGCCAGCCGGCCGGACGGCGTGGCCGTGCCATCGGCCATGTCGATCGCATGCTTGAGCAGTGTCTCGGCCTGGTCTGCCTGGTCGCGCGATTCGGCGATGTCGGCGCGCAGCGCCATCGCACGTGCGCGCTCGGCGAGGGTGGCACGTCCGGCGGCCTCCAGTTCGCCTTCCGCCTCGTCCAGCGTGCTGCCCGCGGGGCCCCAGAGCCCGGCGGCAGCCAGTGCCGCGCTGACCTGCAGCCTCGCCCTGGCGGCGATCGGGGTGCCCCGATCGGCGAGCGTCTGTGCCTGTCGCGCCTGCTGTTCGGCCTCGGCCGCCAGACCATCGCCCAGCAGGGCTTGCGACAGCGTGAGGTGCGCGGCAGCGCGCTCGCGGTCTGGTGCTTCGGCTTGCTCCAGCGCTTCGATCTGACGGCGGGCGTTGCGGGCGGCGAAGGAAAAGCTGCGTGCGTCCAGCAGGATGCCGGCGACGATGCCGTACAGCTCTGCCTGAAGCCGCGGGGTGTTGGCGCGGGAAATGAGCTGGGCGTTGTGTTCAAGCAGGCGCTCGAACGACGAGGCGCGGGTGTTCTCGTCCGCTTCATCGACCTGCGCGCTGGCGCGGAAGGCGTCGATCACGAACTGCTTCACCAGCAGGGCCTGCTCGGCGTCGGCGCGCGCGCGGCGGGCTTGATCGGCGATCACGCCGGTGCCCACGATGGCGGCGAGGGCCACCGTCGCGATGGCCACGCTGGCAGCGCGGTGCCGGGCGACCGTTCGCGCGAGACGGTGGGCGGCGGTGTCTGGCCGAGCGCCGATGGGCTCGCCGGCGAGGTGGCGCTGGATGTCGTCGGCCAGCGCGTCGACGGTGGCGTAGCGCTGCTCGGGCGCATGGCGCAGCGCCTTGGCAAGGATGGCGTCGACATCGCCGCGCAAGCCCCGTGCCAGCGCCCGGTCGGCCACCCGCTGGCTGGCCAGCGGCGGCTCGTGCTGCACCGCCCGTTGCCAGGCAGCGAGCGGCAGTGGCCCACCGCCGGCCCCACCGCCGGCCCCGCCGCGTGCACCGCCGCGTGCACCGTCGGGCGCATGAGGCCGCTCGCCGGTCAGCAGCTCGTAGAGCAGAACGCCGAGTGAATAGACGTCCGAGGCCACGGTGACCGGCTCGCCTTGCAGTTGCTCGGGCGAGGCGTAGTGCGGTGTCATCGCCGCGCCCAGGCGCAGCGTGGCGTTGGCGTCCTCGGGGCCTTCGTGCAGCAGCTTGGCGATGCCGAAGTCCAGCAGATGCACCTGGCCGTCGGAGGAGACCAGCACGTTCGAGGGCTTCAGGTCGCGGTGCACCACCAGCCGCGCATGGGCATAGGCCACCGCCTGGGCCACCTGCAGGAACAGCTTCAGCCGCGCGCGGGTGGGCAGCTGGCGGCTGCGGCACCACAGGTCGATGGCCACGCCGTCGATGAACTCGAAGGCGAGGAAGGGGTGGCCGCGGTGGTCGATGCCCGCGTCGTAGAGCCGGGCGATGTGCGGGTGCTCGAGCCGGGCGCCGATGTCGCGCTCGCGGCGCATGCGCTCGGCCAGGCCCGCGCCCCAGGCCAGGTGGGGCAGCTTCAAGGCCACCCGCCGGTGCAACGCGCCATCGACCCGGTCGGCCAGCCAGACGCTGCCCATGCCGCCTCGGGCCACCAGCCGCACCAGCCGGTAGCTGCCCACCGTGTCACCGGGTTGTGGCTCTCCGGCCTCCGTGGTGGGCGCAGCAGCATCGCCACTGCCGGCTTCCGGCCAGAGCGTGTCGGGGCTGGGCGGCAGCGAACCGGGCAGGGCGGCGAGCCACGCGCGCGCAGCACCGGACTCGCGCTCGACGGCGTCGTCGAGCGCAGGGCTCCAGGCATCGCGATGGTCTACGTCGTGCATCCCTCGTCTGCCCGGTCTCGGCCCGCCGTCTGCACCGGCGCAGAGGCTTCACCTTCTGCACTGGTGCCCGGTCCGTCCCTGGCACGTTGTCTTTGCGAGGAAGAATAACCTGCGCGTCACCAGCGCCGTGCTTGTCGCGTCAGGGGAAGTAACCAAGGTCATCGTTGCGCATCCCCCGCCAGGTGAGATGTGGCGGGGGATGCGGCGCGAGAGCCGCCGCCGTTGGCGCCGGTGGGCGGTGCAGAGGCCAGCGCGGCAGGCCGAACTCAGGGGGCCGCGACCTGGTCCTTCACCCACGCGCCCAGGGTGGCCATGCGCGAGTAGATACCGTAGTGGTTGGGGTCGGCGCAGCCGTAGCCCCAGCTCACCACGCCGACTTGCAGGTGGAACTGGCCGTCGCCGTTCTTGGCCACCAGCGGGCCGCCCGAGTCGCCCTGGCAGGTGTCCTTGCCGCCTTCGGCCAGACCGGCGCACAGCATGGTGTCGGTGACCTTGCCGTTGTAGGCATCGGCGGCGTTGCAGACGGTGCGGTCGGTCACCGGCACTTTCACGTTCTGAAGCTGGTTGGGGAAGTGCGGTGTCGTTTCGGTCTCACCCCAGCCCATGCCCCACACCGGCTTGCCGGCGGCGGCGTATTTGTCCTCTTCCGCCAGCGTGCTGGCGTATTCGACCGGCGTGATGTCTGTGACTTCTTCTGCCAGGCGAAGCACGGCTACATCCGAGTCGCTGGTTCGGCTGTTGTACTTCGGGTGCACGGTGATGCGCGCGATGTTGACGCGCCGGCCACCGCTCTTCAGATCCTGGGTTCCCACCAGCACCTGAATCTGGGCCGGCTTGGAGCCCTTGACGCAGTGGGCGGCGGTCAACACGTCGCGGCTGCTGATCAGCGAGGCGCCGCAGAACTGGGCGTCATAGTTGCTGGCAGTGCCCGCGTCCAGCAGGGCGACCATGAAGGGCCAGCGCCCATCCTTGGCGGTCTTGCCTCCCACGACTTCCGGCTGCGCGTTGAGGTCCACGCCCCAATACTTGGCCATCTTGGCTTCGATGGCCTGCACACGATCTCGTTGCGGGTTGCCCGACTGGGCCATCGCGGGCGCGGCACCAGCGGCGCACAGTGCGGCCAGCGCGGCGAGGCTGATCGTCCGGCGGGCGTTGACGTTGAGCTTCATCAGGGTCGAGGTCATGGGGTGTGTCTCCACTGAAGGGTTGGGCCAAACCGTGCTGAAAAGGGGGATGGCACGGCTGCGCACCGCCGGGCATCGTGTTGCGGCGACTGTGTTGCGGGGGGCGCCAATGCATGGTGCCCATCAATTCAGATTGCAAGGTTCAGCGATGATCAGTGACGAGGTGTTGCGAACCCAGGGAACCGATGGCCAACGGAATGGCTCTGAGCTAACCCGATATCGAGACGGATTCCACTTCATGACGATGCCTCTGATGCTCCGTGGTGCCGCGGCGCTTTTGTTCGCGGCGGCCGGCTTGCTGCTGGCACCCCAGGCATCCGCCGCTGAGGCTGTCAGCTGGATCACCACTTGGTCTGCGGCACCCGACCAGGCCGGGCCGGCCTTGCGGCCGCAGACCATCCGCCAGATCATGCGCGTCAGTGCCGGCGGTCAGCAGGTGAGGGTCCGCCTATCGAACTTGTTCGGCATCGCGCCTTTGACCATCGGCGCCGCTCATGTGGCCCTGCCGGCGGAGGGGTCGGCGATCCAGACAGGAACAGACCGAGCGCTGAGCTTTGCCGGAAAGCCCGGCGTCACCATTGCGCCGGGCGAAAGTGCGCTGAGTGATGCCTTGCCGATGGCGGTGGCACCGCTGCAGTCGCTGGCCGTGAGCCTGTACCTGCCGCAAGGCAGTGAGGCGCCGACACTGCACGGTATCGGCACCCAGACGGTTCATTTTTCCGATGGGGTCGACGCGACATCCGCGTCGACCTTGCCCAGGCATGAGTTGGACGACAGCCGCTACTTCGTCACCGACATCGAGGCTTTGGCGCCAGGCCAGTCGGCGGGGACGCTGGTCGCCCTCGGCGACTCGGTGACCGACGGTGTCGGCTCGACACCGGACCAATCGCGCCGCTGGACCGATGCGTTGGCAGAGCGCCTGCAAGGCGTGCCGGCCACCGCTGGCATCGGCGTCGCCAATGCGGGCATCGCCGGCAACCGGATATTGCGCGATGGGATCGATCCCTACATTGGGCCCAGCGCACTGTCACGTCTTGAAGGAGATGTGATGAGCAAACCCGGCGTGCGGTGGGTCATCCTGTTGGAAGGCATCAATGACATCACGGCGGCTTCGGTGTTGCCGTTGCCGGAGGATCAGCCATCGGCGCAGCGCATCATCGAAGGCATGAAGGCCATCGCCGAGCGTGCCCATGCCGGTGGCGTCAAGATCGTTGGCGCCACCTTGCTGCCACGTGCCGGGGCGACGGGCGTCCGGGCGCAGACCCCGCAGGCTGAAGCGAAGCGTCTGGCGGTGAATGAGTGGATCCGAAACGGTCGGGCATTCGATGCGGTGCTCGACTTCGACCGCGTCTTGCAAGACCCTGATCAGCCCGATCGCCTGCGACCGGATTTCGACAGCGGCGACCACGGCCACCCGAACGACGCCGGTTACCGGGCGATGGCCGCGGCATTCAAACTGGAATGGCTGACGCCCTGAACCCTGAGCGGTGTCATTCTGGAGACCGTTGCGTTGCGTCACCGGCTTCACCGGCGCTTTGTGCAGGTGCCAAGGTGACCTGAGGGCGATGGGCGCTTACATCCGGGCGCTCGGGCAGCGCGACGCTGGAGGAAACTTGCAGGGTCTCGAGGTGTCTGATCCTCGGACATGCAGGAGTCGAACATGGGCAAGCATCGGAGTGTTCGCATGGGCCGGGCCGTCGGGCTGCTGCTGGCGGCGTGCTCTCTCCAGGTCGGTGCGGCCGAGGCGGCCAGTACGGTGGCCGGCACGGCCTCGTCGGTCGCGACCCGCACAGGGGCGGCGATCCAGCGCGGTGCGGCAGCCACCGAACGGGGCTTGCAGAGGGCGGCCAGCGCGGTGGAGCATGGCGTGAAGAAGGCGGCTGAAGGGGTCGAGATCGCAGCCTCAGCCACAGGCCGCGCGATCGGCCGCACCGCGCAGAAGCTTGGCCTGCCTGCTTCAGGCGCGTCGGCGCCTTGAGTGGCGCCGACCTGAACGGCGCCTGGGCTGTCTGACGGGTCCAAGCGAAAGGGCAGCCCGAGGGCTGCCCTTTGTCATCGAGGTACTTGGCGTATCAGCGTTGGGCCACGGTGGTCGGCGCCGTCCGCACGTTGGCGGGGATGCGCAGGTCTGTCTCCGTGTCGAAGACATTGCGCTGCGCAGGCAGTTCGGCGCGGACGTCGTCGCGGCTGATGGCTGCGGTCGCCGCCGGCTGGCGGCTGAACAGCGCGGCGATGGCCTGGCTCGAGTCGTTGTTCTGCGCGAAGTAGGCGGCTTCCGGGTTGAAGCTGGCGATGTTGCTGGCTGCGCGCTTGGCGATGTACTGGGCCTGCACGGCGTCGCGGGTCAGGCCTTCGGCCGACGCGGCAGCGGGCATGCGCAGGTTGGTTTCGGTGTCGAACACATTGCGGTCGCTGGACTGCGCGAAGGCGCCGCTGGCGAGGGTCAGGGCGATGGCGGCAACGGCGATGTGGGCTTGCTTGGCGAACATGGTGAACATCCTTTCAGGGGCGATCGTTGAAGACTTCTTTTCCGGGCAGGGCGGCTGTCGTCGGGGTCACGCAGTCGTCTTGTCCAACCTCGGTGAGTCGTCGTCTGTGTTGCGGCTCATCGATGGACTCAACTGTAGATATTCAACCAAAAGGAATAAACGGCTCTGGATGTCATTGTCTGTTCTTGATTTGCGAATAATTGAGGCGTGCCTCGTTCTGTGGGGGCGGCGCCTCAGCGGCGCCGGAAAGGCGCCTGGTACAGCCAGACGGGCTTGCCGTCGACGTTGCGCAGCGTCGCCTGGGCGCGCCAATCGGTGGCTTCGAATTCCAGGCTGACGAGCCAGGCGCCAGGTCGCAGTTCCCGCGTCGCCTTGTCCATCGCCCGGGGCATGCTCTCGGGGCGCTGGAACAGGTACACGAGTTGGTAGCCCGACCAGTCGGCGGCCCAGATGTCGCCCCGCCGCACCCGGGCGAAACGGCAGCGCAGTGCGCACAGCGTGGTGAGTGGCCAGCTCCATTCCAGGCCGTGCAACTGGGCGCTCGGATATTCATGGTGCAAGGCGCGCAGGCCGGCGCCCGATCCGCAGCCTGCATCCAGCACCCTGGCGCCGGCCGGCAGCGCTGCCCGCGCACCCAATCCCGTGAGCGCACCCGCAGGCGTGGGAAACACCGGCGCATCGCGCCACGCCTGCATGGGGTAGACGGCCAGCAGCAGGCCCAGTGGCAGCAGCCAGGCCCAGGCCGGCAGCGCACCGGCGGCGCTGCCGGTGGCCACGATGGACAGTGGAAAGCCCGCCACGAGGATCAGCTTGCGCCAGGGTGGCGCTGGCAAGCGCCAGGCCACCGCCGCCACGCCGGCCAGCGCCAGCCCAAAAGCGGCCAGCGCACCGACGCCGAGCCGCGGCAGCCCGACGAACAGGCCCCAGGCGGCGGCCCAGGTGATCAGCGCAGGCAATGGCCAGACGAGCTTCATCGGCGGCGATCGTAGCTTCGGCCCTGGCAGCGTGAAGCCCCGAATCAAGGCACGCAAACCGCCAGAACCGCGCCCGATACGGGCCGCCCGTCATTTCCAGTGCAGTGTTTGATGCTGGGCGGAACTGAAGAAAACCGATGGATTGAGTCGCCTGGCGAGGCGCAAACCACAGCGGTGCCCTTCGGCATCGCGAGGATTTGCAACGACGCCAGGCGGCCGAAGGCACGGTTTTATGTTCCGCACAGTGTCGAACACTGCACTTAGGGGTGCCGCTTGAGTGATCCGCGCAACAGTGCGGCGCGCCGAGGTGGATGGCAGGCCACCGCGTCGTTAGCATCGCCGCCTGCACGGGCCACCGCACCGAGCACGAGCCTTGCTTGGCTGTCCCGGTCCACCAGACCCACGAGGAGAACGTCTAGATGCACCCCGCCCCCCATGTCGCGCCGCTGACCCGGCTGCACCCCCTGGCTGCCGCCGCTGTGCTGGCGGTGGCCCTGGCCGCCCCCTCCGCCTGGGCCCAGGCGGCCGAGGCCAACGAAGCCGGCAAGCTGCAGACGATCACGGTCACCGCCGAGCGCCGCACGGAGAACATCCTGAACGTGCCTCAATCGGTGAGCGCGATCCGCGGTGAGGAGCTGGAGGTGCTCAACAGCGGCGGCCAGGATGTGCGCCAGCTCGCGGCCCGCACGCCCAGCCTGAACATCGAATCGTCGTACGGCCGCGCCTTCCCGCGCTTCTACGTGCGCGGCCTGGGCAACACCGACTTCGATCTGAACGCCTCGCAGCCGGTGTCGCTGGTCTTCGATGAGGTCGTTCAGGAGAACCCGGTGCTCAAGGGCTTTCCGCTGTTCGACCTGGCGCAGGTCGAAGTGCTGCGCGGCCCGCAGGGCACGCTCTTCGGCCGCAACTCGCCGGCGGGTGTGGTCAAGTTTGAATCGGTCAAGCCCTCGCAGAAGCAAGACGGCTACGTCAGCGCCAGCTACGGCACCTACGGCACGATGAACCTGTCCGGCGCCTTCAACCTGCCGATGGGTGGCGATTGGGCGGCTCGCTTCTCGGCGCAGGTGCAGCACCGCGATGACTGGGTCGAGAACACCTACGACGCCGGCCCCACGCAGAAGCTCGAAGGCTACGACGACAGCGCCGCGCGCATCCAGGTGCTGTATGCACCACATTCGGATTTCTCGGCGCTGGCCAACATCCACGGCCGCGAGATGAAGGGCAGCGCGCGCCTGTTCCGCGCCAACATCATCAAGCCGGGCACCAACGACCTGATCGACGGCTTCGATCCCGAAAAGATCTCCACCGACGGCAAGAACGAGCAGGAGTTGTCCAGCCAGGGCGCCAACCTGCGGATGCGTTGGGGCCTGGGCAGTGGCATGACACTGCACTCGATCACCGGCTACGAGACGCTGGATGCGTACAGCCGCGGTGACATCGATGGCGGCTACGGTGCGTCGTTCCTGGGCGCCGGCAACTACGGGCCCGGAGAGATCCCGTTCACCGCCGAATCGGCGGATGGCATGCCCGAACACCGTCAGTTGTCGCAGGAGTTCCGCCTTGAAGGCGAGATGGGCAACGGCATCAAGTGGCTGGGCGGCCTGTACTACTTCAAGGAGCATCTCTTCATCGAGAGCTTCAACTACGACACGCTTGGCGGCGGCGTGCAGAACGGCTACGCGACGCAGAAGCAGGACAACACCGCCTGGGCGGCCTTCGGTTCGCTGAACTACCGTGTCAGCGATGCGTTCGAGCTGCGTGGCGGCCTGCGCTACACGCGTGACTCGAAAGACTTCGTGGCCGATCGGGTGCAGGCGCCGCCGTTCAGCGCCACCGAGCTGCTGCAGATCCCCAAGGAAACGCGTGCCTCGAACACCAGCTGGGACCTGAGCGGCACCTACTCGATCGACAAGGACACCAAGGTTTACGCACGGGTGGCCACCGGCTTCCGCGCGCCGTCGATCCAGGGCCGCCTGCTGTTCCCGCCCAGCGGCGCGGACATCGTGCCCTCGCGTGACTGGGTGACGGTGGCCGATTCCGAGAAGGTGCTGTCGTTCGAAGCTGGCGTGAAGGCCGAGCTGTTCGACCGCCGCGCCCGCCTGGCGGCCAGCGTGTTCCGCTACACCGTGAAGGACCAGCAGGTCACCGCGGTCGGCGGCACGCAGAACTTCAACCAGCTGATCAACCTCGACCGCACCATCGGCCAGGGCGTCGAACTGGATCTTCGCGCGATGCTGACCGACAACCTGATGGTCACGCTGGGCGCCAGCTACAACGACACCGAGATCCAGGACAAGAACGCGGCGGTGGTGCCCTGCGGCAATGGCTGCACGGTGACCGACCCGGTCGTCGCCGGCACCAACAAGGTCTCGATCGACGGCAACCCGCTGCCGCAGGCGCCCAAGACGGTGCTGAACTTCACCGCCCGCTACGGCCTGCCCACCGAAAGCGGCGGCGAATGGTTCGTCTTCACCGACTGGGCCTACCGCAGCTCGATCAACTTCTTCCTCTACGAGTCGAAGGAGTACACCGGCAAGCCGCTGCTCGAAGGTGGTCTGCGCATGGGCTACAGCTGGGACAACGGCAAGTACGAAGCGGCGGTCTTCGGCCGCAACATCACCAACCAGACCGTGGTGGTGGGCGGCATCGACTTCAACAACCTCACCGGCTTCATCAACGACCCGCGCACCTGGGGCGCCAGCTTCCGGATGAGCTTCTGACCGAAGGGGCTGGCGGCTCGTGCCGTCTGCCCTCAAACAGGGCTTCGAACAGGGCGCCCCTCGGGGCGCCCTTATTCATTCCGCGCTCATGCCGCGCCAGCGTCCCAGGCGTCGAACTGGGCCAGCGCCTGCTGCCGATCCGCTTCGGGCAGGAAACTGCGGGCGGCCGCCTGGCGGCCCATGGCCAGCAGGTCCGCCGCCGCCAAGCCTTGATGGCGCAGCAGCAAGGCGGCCTCCTGGCTCATCGTGGTGCACGACATCAGGCGGTTGTCGGTGTGGTACGACAGGCTCAGGCCGGCATGCCACAGGCGGCCAATCGGATGCTCGGGCAGCGAGGGCACGGCGCCTGTGTGCACATTGCTGCTGGGGCACAGCTCCAGGTGAACATCTTTCTCGCGCACCTGGGCCAGACGCGTTTGCCCATCCGGCGAGCCCAGCCAGTCCGCCAGCCGCACGCCATGGCCGATGCGCCGCGCGCCCAGTTGGGCGGCTTCGAGCACCCGATCGGCCACATCGGCCTCGCCGGCATGCAGGGTGATGGACACCCCCTGGTCGCGCACCAGCGCCAGGGCTTTGGCATGGCCACTGGGCGGAAAACCCGCCTCCGGCCCCGCGAGATCGAATCCCACCACGCCTTCGTTGCGATAGCGGATCGCCAGCCGCGCGACGCGCTCGCTGCGCTCGGGCGGCTCGTGCCGCATCGCGCACAGGATGAGGCCACACGGCATGGGGCTGCGGATGAGGCCCGCGAGCAGCGCCTCGATCGCGGCCTCTGCACTGACGTGGTCGCTTTCGAGCAGCAGCGGCGCCATGCGGAATTCGGCCAGCACACAGCCGTCGTCGCGGGCTGACTTCGCGGCCTCGTAGGCCACGGCCTGCATCGCGGCGGGCTCGGCCATCGCGGCCACGGTCAGCTCGAAGCCCTTCAGGTACTCGACCAGGCTGCCGGCGTGGGCCCGTGCTTCGAACCAGGCCGCCAGGCCGGCTTCATCCGGCGCTGGCGGCTCGATGCCGCGCGAGCGCAGCAGGGCCAGCAGGGTGCGGTGGGAAAGGCCGCCGTCCAGGTGCTCGTGAAGCAGCACCTTGGGCAGGCGGCGCAGGTCGTCAGCAGAGATCGACAGCTCGTTCATGCGCCATCGTAGGCGATGCGCGGGCGGCCGCACGCCACGCCGGTGACCAAGGTCCGGCTTGTCAGCCCAGCGCAGAGGGCTCGCTGTCGTCGCTGGTCGGGGGCTCGGTGGTGACGAGGTCGAACATCAGGGGTTCACTCGTCTCCAGCGTGTTCGCTTCGCTGGTTTGCTCCAGCGCGAAGCTGAACAACGACTCGGGTGACGCGAAGGCGGAGGCCGGCACCTGGTCGCTCGCCGGGGGTGGCGGAGGCGGCGGTGGCGGCGTGGGGCCATCGCCGCCACCCCCGCCGCAGCCGGCGACGATGGCGGCACTGGCGACGGCGGCGAAGAGCCCGGCCAGGCGAGGGCGGGTGGTGAGCTGGGAAGGGTTCACGATGCGTTCTCCTCGATTCAGCGGCCCTGGCCACGCATCGCTGCGGGGGCGGACTGGGCTGTCTTTGCGGTCTTGGCCGCCACGGCACCGGCCCCGGGGATGGGTGTGTTCAGGTAGGGGAAGCCGGGCAGCAAGGGCTGCTGCGCCTGGTCGACGTTGTCGTTCAGGTTGAACACCGCCGAGCCCAGGGGCACCACCGAAGGCTTGCAGGCCGTGCCGAAGCCCAGCGCGTCCGTGTCGCCATTGGCCACGCACAGGCCGCCCATCACCGCGATCAGCGAGATGTCGACGATGTCGTCTTTCGGCCGCCGGCCGTTCGGGTAGCCCGCCGAGTCGTTGCCCCCGGCGAGGATGTTGCCAACGATGCCCAGCCGGTTCTGCTGGGCATACGGCACGGCGGGGATCGCGGTGTTCAACCGCAGCATCTCGGACGCGACCACGTTGGCCGGCTTGTTCACACCGGGAATGCCCGTCAGGAACGTGGTCACCAGGTCGTTGCGCGGCAGGTTCGTCGGCGCAGCGCCGGGCAGTTCCAGATAGGTTTCCAGCAGCTTGGGGTACGACGGGTTCGTGACGTACCCGGCGAACTGCCCGTCGTCCTTCGGCTTGGCGGCGTTGAAGCGGTTCTTGTCCTTCAGGCCGATCACCAGCTCATTGACCAGCGGCATGCCCAGGCGCGAGACCTGCGTCCACGCGCCGCCAGCGCGCTCGGCCGTCTGCAGGCCCGGCTTCGGGCTGGGGTCGAGCAGGCGCGTCTGCCGCAGGCTGGCGGTGGTCCAGCCGCCGATGACTGTCTCGCTGCCCTGCGTGAGGCAACTCTTGGCCACTTCGAGTGCGATCGCGGTGACGTTCTTGTCGGCCAGTGTGCTGGCCGAGGCACCGATCGCGTTCGGATCGGTGAGTGCCGAGACCGGTGCGGCCACCTGGTCGAAGATGACCCCGAGGTTCACCGCGAACGGGTCTTGCCGCTGGCCGACAAAGAGCCGGCCCGGCGTCGAGCAGCCCGGGATGTTCACGGCGTAGATGTGTTGGCCGGCGTACGCCGCGTAGTCAGGGATGGTCTTGGAGCCGATGTTGTCGGCTGGTTTGTCGAAGGTGGCCGAGCCGCCGCTGGCCTGGGTCACCGCCGAGGCGGTGCCGGTGCGCCGGTCGCCCCGCACCAGAGTCACCGTGTAGGTTTGGTTGATCTGCAGATGCGGGTCGCGCCGGGTGCTCACCGTGCCCTTTTGCAAGGGCGCGATCTGGGGCGACTGGTCGCCGACCGATTCGGTGATGCCGGTGCCGCCGTTGGACAACTCGTTCTTGAAGCGGAACTGGAATGTCAGGTCCTCTTTCGCGTCGCCGTTGTTGTCGACGTGGATCTCATACAGCGCATTGCCGTCGAGGTCGAAGTAGTTGGGGCCGCCGTAGCTGTCTTGCAGGGGCAGGTAGTTGGCGATCAGCGTCACGAAGTTGCTTCGGCCGGACTCGTAGCTGTTGAACAGGTAGAAGTCGGCGGCGTCGACCTTGGGCGAGGTGGTGATGAACGGTGCCTCGCGATGGCTGGAGGCCTGGGCGCCGCCGGCCAGGGCCAGCAGCACGGCGGCGGCGAGGGGGCTGGCGCGTCGCGCCAGAGGGTGACGATGGGATGGCATGGATGGAACTCCAGGTGGACAAAAGGGCTCGGCGCTCCGTCACCTGACCAAAGTCAACTGCCCGCAGCGTCCGTGGGCTTCTTTACGGGCCACCGGGCCGATCGGATGCAGCACCGATGCCGGTCGCCCGCGGCGGGCGCCGGCCCCGCCGGCACGGAACCCGGCGCCCTGTCCCTGAATCAGGCTTCAAAGTTGCTATCCTCCCCGCCACTTCAGAACCCGGCATCCTCGCCAAGGACCTTCATGTTCCGCAGATTGACCATTGCCGCCGCGCTGTCGGCTGGCCTCACGGCCGTTGCCTGGGCCGACCCCGCCCTCGTCTACGACATGGGTGGCAAGTTCGACAAGTCCTTCAATGAAGCCGCCTACCGCGGCGCGGAGCGCTGGAAAAAAGACACCGGCAAGTCCTACCTGGATTTCGAGATCGCCAACGAGGCCCAGCGCGAACAAGCGATGCGCCGCATGGCCGAGCGGGGCGCGAGCCCGGTGATCGGCATCGGCTTCTCGCAGGGATCGAGCATCGAGAAGGTCGCCAAGCAGTTTCCGAAGCAACAGTTCGTGATCATCGATTCGGTGGTCAAGCAGCCAAACGTCGAATCGATCGTCTTCAAAGAGCACGAAGGCAGCTTCCTGGCCGGCATCATGGCCGCCATGGCCAGCAAGACGGGCAAGCTCGGCTTCGTCGGCGGCATGGACATTCCCCTCATCCGCAAGTTCCAGTGCGGCTACGAGCAAGGCGCGCGCTACGCCAATCCGAAGATCGAGATCAGCGGCGCCATGACCGGTACCACGCCCGCCGCGTGGAGCGATCCCTCGCGTGCCGGCGAGCTTGCCAAGGCCCAGATGGCCAAGGGAGCGGATGTGATCTTCGCGGCGGCCGGCGGCTCCAGCGTCGGTGTGTTCCAGGCCGCCAAGGACGCCGGCAAGCTCGCCATTGGCGTGGACAGCAATCAGAACCATCTGCATCCGGGCACGATGCTGACCTCGATGGTCAAGCGGGTCGACGTGGCCGTCTACAACGCCGCCAACAAGTCGACGCCCGGCCTGACCGTGCTCGGGCTGAAGGAAGGTGGCGTGGACGTGGCCATCGACGAACACAACGCCAAGCTGGTCAGCGCCGCCATGAAGGCCAAGGTCGAGGCCGCGCGTGCCGACATCATCGCCGGCAAGATCAAGGTCGTCGACTACATGACCAACAACAGCTGCACGCCTTGAGCGCGATGGAGCCTTCGGCCACCGCGCCCGCCAGCGCAGTGGCGATGACGCGCATCTGCAAGCGCTTTGGAGAGCTTCGGGCCAACGACGAGGTGAGCCTGCGCGTCGAGCGCGGCAGCATCCACGGCATCGTCGGCGAAAACGGGGCGGGCAAGAGCACGCTGATGTCGATCCTGTACGGCTTCTACCAGGCCGACAGCGGCGAGATCGCGATCAACGGCCGGCCGGCCCGCATCCGCCATTCCCATGATGCGATCGCGCTGGGGATCGGCATGGTGCACCAGCACTTCATGCTGGTCGAGACCTTCACCGCGCTGGACAACGTGCTGCTCGGGGCCGAGCCCAGTTGGCGGCTGGGGCCGGCGCGTCAGCGCGTGCGCACAGAGCTCGAGGCGCTGATGCGCGACACCGGCCTGCAGTTGAATCTCGATGCCATCATCGAGACGCTGCCGGTGGGCGAGCGCCAGCGTCTGGAGATCCTGAAGGCCCTGTACCGCGGTGCGCGCATCCTCATCCTCGACGAGCCGACGGCCGTTCTCACACCCGCCGAGACCGACACCTTGTTCGGCACGCTGCGCCAACTGCGCGAGCGTGGCAGCACGGTGCTGCTGATCACCCACAAGCTCAAGGAGATCGCCGCACTGTGCGATCGGGTCACGGTGATGCGTTCTGGCAAGGTGGTGCTGGACACCCGTACCGCCGACACCACGATCGACGGCCTCGCCGAGGCGATGGTGGGCCGGCGCGTCCAACTGGGCCGCCGCGAGGTGGCCGCTTCGCCAGCCGGCACGGCCCCCTTGCTGCAGGCGCAGGGCCTGACCTGGCGCGACGCGCAAGGCGTGGTGCGGCTGAACGATGTGTCGCTGGCGCTGCGGCCCGGCGAGATCGTCGGCATCGCTGGCGTCTCTGGCAACGGCCAGAGCGAGTTGCTCGATGTGCTGGCAGGCTTGTCGGCACCGATGGCGGGCCATCTTCAGCTGGCGGGTGAAAGGTTCGAACCGGCGCGCTGGTTGACGCCGGCGCGTGCCCGGCGGCTTAAGCTGGCCCACGTGCCGGAAGATCGCCACCGCCGAGGCTTGGTGCTGCCGCTGGCGGCCTGGGAGAACGCAGTGCTCGGTTACCACCGCTTGGCCCGTTATGCCCGGCGCGGTCTGGCCCGGCGCGTGGCCATGCGAGAAGACACCGTGCGGATGATGGAAGACTACGACGTCCGCCCCCGGGCGCCCATGTTGCGCAGCGCCAAGTTCTCGGGCGGCAACCAGCAAAAACTGGTGCTCGCCCGCGAGGCGCTGCACCAGCCCCAGGTGCTGCTGGTGGGGCAGCCCACGCGCGGCGTGGACATCGGCGCGATCGAGTTCATCCACGAGCGCCTGCGCGCGATGCGAAACGCAGGTGGCGCGGTGCTGCTGGTGTCGTCCGAGCTGGACGAGATCCTCGCGCTCGCCGACCGCGTTCTGGTGATGAACGCCGGCCGCATTGCGGGCGAGTTGCCGATCGCCGATTGCAGCGAGGCCGCGCTCGGGCGACTGATGGCTGGGGTGGCAGCAGGCGCTGTGGCGAAGGAGGCGGCATGAGCCCCCAAGGCCTCTCACTGGGCCCATCTCTGGGCCCATCTGCGGACAGCAGCCAGGGCGGAATCTCCCCGCGGGTGACGGCGGCGCTGGGCGCCAAGAGGACAAGATGAGCAGCAGCCAGAGTTACGAGCTGCCCCGCTGGATCGACCTGGGCGTGTTGCCCGTGCTCAATGTGGGCATGGCGCTGGCCGTGAGCGCGCTGGTGGTGGCGTTCACCGGGCAAGACCCGGCGCAGGCGTTGGGCTTGTTGCTGCGCGGCGCATTCGGCAGCGCCATGGGTTTCAGCTACACCCTCTACTACGCGACCACCTTCGTTTTCACCGGCCTGGCCGTCGCGGTGGCCTACCACGCTGGCTTGTTCAACATCGGCGGCGAGGGCCAGGCGATGCTGGGGGGCATTGGCACGGCGCTCGTGGCGCTGTGGCTGGGCGATCACTACCCCGCGTGGGTGGTGCTGCCGGCGATGATCGTTGCTTCGATGCTGTTCGGCATGGCCTGGGCGGCGGTGCCGGCGGCGCTGCAGGCCTGGCGGGGCAGCCATGTGGTGATCACCACCATCATGTTCAACTTTCTCGCCTCGGCGCTGCTGTCGTACCTGCTGGTCGAGGTGTTGAAAGAGCCCGGCAACATGACCGTCGAGAGCCGTTCGTTCGGGCCGGCCGCGCTGATGCCCGGGGTGCACGACGCGCTCGCGGCGCTCGGCATCGAATGGCCCCGCTCGCCGTTGAATCTGTCGGTGCTGTTGGCCGTGGCCGCGCTGGTGGGCGTGTACCTGTGGCTGTGGCGTAGCACCTCGGGTTTCGCCGTGCGCACCGTGGGCCATTCGGCGGGGGCGGCGCAGTATGCCGGCATCCGCCCGGCGCGTCAGGTGATGGTGGCGATGTGCGTCTCCGGGGCGCTGGCTGGCTTGTTGGGCATCAACGAGCTGGCGGGGGTGCAAGGCCGCCTGCTGCTCGACTATGTGGTGGGCGCCGGTTTCGCCGGTATCGCGGTGTCACTCATCGGGCGCAACCACCCCGTGGGCGTGGCGCTCTCTGCCTTGTTGTTCGGAGCGCTCTACCAAGGCGGGGCCGAGCTGTCGTTCGAGATGCCGGGGGTCAGCCGCGACATGGTGTTCACGCTGCAGGGCCTGATCGTGCTGTTCTGCGGCGCGCTCGGCCAGGCGGCCGCGCCGACGCTGGCGAAACTTTGGGCCCGCTGGCGCAGCGCACCCGCCGCGAAGGAGGCCGTCCATGGATGAGATCGGCCTGGCGACGCTGATCGCTTCGACGCTGCGGGTCGCGACGCCGCTGATCCTCTGCGCGCTGGCGGCCACCTTGTCCGAGCGCGCGGGCGTCATCGACCTGGGCCTCGAAGGCAAGATGCTCGCCACCGCGTTTGCCGCGGGCAGTGCCGCGGCGCTGACCGGGTCGCTGCCGCTGGCCTTCCTGATCGCGATCGTGGTGGGCGTGTTGCTGTCGATGCTGCACGGCTATGCGTGTGTCAGCCACCGAGGCGATCAGGTGGTGGCCGGCATGGCCATCACGATGACGTGCGCCGGGCTGACCGTGGTGCTCGGCATGGCCTGGTTCCACCTCGGGGGGCAGACGCCAGCGCTGCCGGACGAGTTGCGGCTGTCTCGCTGGTTCGGCGGGCCGGGCGGTGCCACGCCCTTCTTCGGTTTGCTGGGGCACAACGCGCTGGTGTACGTGGCACTGCTGTTGGTGCCCGTGGTGGTCTGGCTGCTCGACCACACCCGCTTCGGCCTGCGGCTTCAGGCCACCGGCGAGAACCCGGCGATGGTCGATGCCGCGGGTGTGTCCGTGGTGGGTATGCGCTATCAGGCGCTGGCGCTCAACGGTGTGCTGTGCGCCCTGGCCGGCGTCTACCTGGTGCTGGCCCAGAGCCCGCAGTTCGTGCCCAACATGACGGCCGGCCGTGGGTACATGGCGATGGCCGCGATGATCTTCGGCCATTGGCGCCCCCTGGGGGCCTTGGGTGCCTGCCTGCTGTTTGGTTTCCTCGATGCGCTGGCCATCCGGCTGCAGGGTACCCCGCTGCCGGGCATCGGCGCCGTGCCGGTTCAGGCCATCCAGGCCTTGCCGTATGCGCTGACGGTGGTGCTGCTGGCAGGCTTCATCGGCCGCGCCCGCGCGCCCAAGGCCCTGGGCCAGCCGTATGTCAAAGAGCGTTGAATGAGCGAAGACCTGGATCAGCGCGCCGCCCCCTTGCCCGAAGCGCAGTGGCATGCCTTGCTCGAGGCCGCGCGCGGCGCGCGTGAACGCGCCTATGCACCGTACTCCCACTTTCATGTCGGCGCGGCATTGCTCGACGAAGCGGGTCGCATCCATGCCGGTTGCAACGTCGAGAACGCGGCGTATCCCGAAGGCGTGTGCGCCGAGGCTGGGGCCTTGTCGGCCCTGGTGCTGGCGGGCGGGCGCCGCATCGTGGCGGCGGTGGTCGTTGGTGCCGGCACCGAGCCGGTCACGCCGTGTGGCGGTTGTCGCCAGAAGCTGCGCGAGTTCGGCGCTCCGTCGTTGCCCGTGCGCATCGCCGACGCGCAGGGCTGGCGCGGCGAGCACACGCTGGCTGCGCTGCTGCCGTCGAGCTTCGGGCCCCAGAACCTCTCTACTTCCCCCTTGCCTGCGAGCCAGAAAGACAGCGGCGATGCATCCTGAATTCGAATCTGACGTGCGCCGCTCCGCCGCGCTGTTGCGCGAGCGCGCCGGCGGCGCACCTGGGCCCCGCATCGCCGTGGTGCTGGGCTCTGGCTGGGGTGGCCTCGCGGCCGAGGTGGAAGACGCGGTCGACGTGCCGTATGGCGATCTGCCGGCGTTCCCGCCCATCGGCGTGGGTGGCCACGCCGGCCGCCTGCTGATCGGCCGCATCGGCCCCACGCCGGTGATGGTGCTGTGCGGTCGCAAGCATGCCTATGAGACCGGCGATGCGGCGGCGATGAAGGGCGTGATCCGCACGCTGGCGGCAGCCGGCGTGCGCACGCTGGTGCAGACCAACGCCGCCGGCAGCCTGGACCCGGCGCTCGGCCCGGGCGAAGTGATGCTGATCGCCGATCACCTCAACCTGGTGCAGCGCTCGCCGCTCATCGGTGAGACCGGCAACGAGCGCTTCGTCGACATGGCCGACGCCTACGATCCGCTGCTGCGGCAGCAGGCCCAGTCGGCGGCGCAGGCCTTGGGCAGCCCGCTGCGCGAGGGGGTTTACGCCTGGATGCTCGGCCCACAGTTCGAGACACCGGCCGAGATCCGCATGCTGCAACGCCTGGGTGCCGATGCGGTCGGCATGAGCACCGTGCCCGAGACCATCCTCGCTCGGCATGCTGGGCTGAAGGTGCTCGCGCTGTCGCTCATCACCAACCTCGGATGTGGCCTGGCCGAGGTGGCGCTCAGCCACCACCAGACGCTGAGCGTCGCCGCCCAAGCCGGCGATCGGGCGGTGGCGCTGCTCTGTGCGATCCTGCAAGCCCTGCCCCCGGAGACTGCGTGACCATGAACGACGCTGAACTGCAGCAGGCGGCCCGCCAGGCCCTGGCCTGCCTGGATCTCACCCGCCTCAACGACGACGACACCGAGGCCGACATCGAACGCCTGTGCGAGCGCGCGCACACGCGCCATGGCGAGGTGGCCGCCGTCTGCGTGTGGCCGCGCTTGGCTGCGTTGGCACGGCGCCGAGCGCCCGCCGGTGTGCGCGTGGCGGCGGTGGCGAACTTTCCCCACGGCGAGGCCAAACCCGAGCGCGCCCAACGCGACGTGGGCGAGATCGTGCAGGCCGGCGCGCAGGAGGTGGACGTGGTGCTGCCCTGGCAGGCGCTGCTGGACGGCGACACCGGCGCGGTGGCGCGGGTGCTGGCCGCCACGCGGCGCGCTGCCGACGGGCTCACGCTGAAGGTCATCCTCGAAACCGGCATGCTGCAGTCGGACGCGCACATCACCGAGGCCAGCCGCATCGCGCTGGGCGAGGGCGCCGATTTCCTCAAGACCAGCACCGGCAAGGTGCCCACCGGGGCGACGCCCGAAGCCGCTCGCGCGATGCTGCGTGCCATCGCCGGCGATGCGCGCCGGGCTGCGGTGGGCTTCAAAGCCTCCGGCGGCGTGCGCACCGTGGCGGAGGCGGGGCTCTATCTGAAGCTGGTCACCGAGCACCTTGGCGCCGAGGCCGCAGCGCCCGCGCGCTTTCGCATCGGCGCCAGCGGCCTGTTGGACGACATCGACGCCGTGTTGAGCGGGCGAGCGTCCTCCGTCTCCGGCGCAGGCTATTGAGCACGGTGGGCGACATGACGACCGTGCTGGCGCAGGAAGTCATCCGCCACAAGCGAGACGGCGGCGCGCTGCCCGCGCGCGAGATCCAGGCATTCGTCGACGGCTTGTGTGCCGTGCCGGGCGATGCGCGGCACTGGAGCGATGCCCAGGTCGCTGCATTGGCGATGGCGGTGTGCCTGCAGGGCATGGGTGAACCTGAAACCGTGGCACTCACCCGGGCGATGGCCGACAGCGGTGAGCGCCTCGACTGGCGCCGCGCCGACCTGCCCGGCCCGGTGCTGGACAAGCATTCCACCGGTGGCGTGGGCGACAAGGTCAGCCTGATGCTGGCGCCCATCATCGCGGCCTGTGGCGGCTTCGTGCCGATGATCTCCGGCCGCGGCCTGGGCCACACCGGTGGCACGCTGGACAAGCTCGCCAGTTGGCCCGGCTACCAGCTGATGCCGGATCAGGCCCGGTTGCGCCAGGTGGTGCGTGAGGCGGGTTGCGCGATCGTGGGCGCCAGCGCGGCGCTGGCGCCGGCCGATCGGCGGCTGTATGCCATTCGCGATGTCACGGCCACGGTCGAATCGTTGCCGTTGATCGTGGGCAGCATCCTCTCGAAGAAGCTCGCGGCCGGGCTGCAATCGCTGGTGATGGACGTGAAGGTCGGCAACGGGGCGTTCTGCCGCGACATGGCCCAGGCCCGGCCGCTGGCCGAGGCGCTGGTGCGTGTGGCCGGCGCCGCCGGCATGCCCACCCGCGCGCTGTTGACCGACATGAACCAGGTGCTCGGACACCACGCCGGCAATGCGCTCGAAATGCGCGAGGCGATCGATTTCCTCACTGGCCGCGCCCAGGAGCCGCGCCTGCTCACGCTGACGCTGGCGCTGGCGGGCGACATGCTGCACCTGGGGGGCTTGGCCGATACCCCCGCCGCAGGTGAAGTGCGGGCGCGCCAGGTGCTCGAAGGCGGCCAGGCTGCCGAGTGCTTTGGCCGCATGGTCGCCGCGCTGGGCGGGCCGCGCCGTGTCCTGGAAGACGATGAACTTCCCCGTGCGCCGGTGGTCAAGCCCTTGAAGGCGCCCGCCGACGGTCAACTCGGCGGCATCGACACGCGCTCGCTGGGCCTGGTCGTCGTGCAACTGGGCGGCGGCCGACGCCGGGCCGAAGACCCGATCGATGTGCGCGTGGGCCTGGCCGACGTGCTGCCGCCCGGCCATCCCGTTCAGCGGGGGCAGCCCGTGCTGTGGGTGCATGCGGCCGACGAGACCACGGCGGATGAAGCGCTGGTGCAGTTGGCGGCCACGATTCGTGTCGAGGCACCGGGGCCGGTGGAGCACCGGCCGGTGGTTTTGGCGCGCCTGGCCGAAACGGGTGGGCCCGCATGATGTGGGCGCACCAAGCTGATGGAGTCTGATAGTCGATGCGTCGCCGATTGCTGATCACCGCTTCCGCACTGGCCCCCTGGCTGGCGGCCTGCCAAACCGCGCGCAAGCTGATCGCGCCGCCATTGAGCAACTACCGCGAGCCGCACCGCCCGCAGTTCCACTTCACGCCTTCGGCGGGTTGGATGGACAAGCCCTGCGGCCTGGTCTTCCACCAAGGCGTGTACCACCTGTTCTACCAGTACCACCCGGCGGCGACGCTGTGGGGGGCCATCCACTGGGGGCACGCCACCAGCCGCGACCTGGTGCGCTGGGGGCCTCAGCCGATCGCGCTGGAACCCGAGGAAGAGCGCTTTGCTTTCTCAGGCTCAACCGTTGTCGACACCGACAACACCGCCGGCTTCGGCGCACAGGCCCTGGTGGCGCTCTACACCCGCCACGACATGGCGGCCGAAATCGACGATCGGCGCGATTTCCAGACGCAGCACCTGGCCTACAGCGTCGACGGTGGCCGCAGCTGGCTCGCCTTCGACGACGAGCCAGTCATGCCCAACCCCGGCGCGGCGAAAGACTTTCGCGATCCCAAGTTGCTGCGGCACGCGCCCAGCCGCCGCTGGGTGGCGGTGGTGGCGGCCGGCGATCACGTCGAATTCTGGGTCTCGCGCGATCTGAAACGCTGGGAGTGGAAGAGCGACTTCGGCCGCCGCTTTGGCAGCCATGCCTCGGCCTGGGAATCGCCGGACTTGTTCGCGCTGCCCGTCGAGAACGGCGGCGGGGGTGAGCAGCGCTGGGTGCTGCTGCAGAGCATGACGGCGGGCTCGCCCAACAGTGGCTCCGGCATGCAGTACTTCATCGGCGAGTTCGATGGCGAGCAGTTCGTGCTCGACGAGCGTTTCGAGCGCGAAGTGCCCTACGGCCGTGGCGTGTGGCTCGACCAGGGGCGTGACCACTTCGGTGGCCTCACCTGGCCCTTTGGCAGCGAGGGCCAGCGTGCGCTCATCGCCTGGATGAGCAATTGGGACTACGCGCGCCAGGTGCCCGCCAGCAGCTGGCGCGGTGCGATGACGCTGCCGGTCACGTTGTCATTGCGGCAGACCCCGCTCGGCTTGCGGCTGCACACCCGGCCGCTGCCGGCCCTCGAAACGCTGCGCCAGCAGAGCGCTTCGCTGGCCGCGGCGCCGATCCGCGGCGCGTCCATCGATCTGGTCACCGCCAGCGGCGGCATCGACCCCCGGGCGATGGAGCTTGAGCTGGTGCTCGAGCCGGGCACGATGGGCCGCTGCGGTGTCGAGTTGTCCAATTCACGCGGAGAGCGCTACCGCATCGGATTCGATGCCACCCAACAGCTCTACTACAGCGACCGCACCGAGGCCGGCGACCACCGCTTCTCAGCCCGTTTCGCCGGCACCGTGCACACCGCGCTGCGCCCACCGGGCGGCGGGCCGCTGCGCCTGCGCCTGTTCTTCGACGCCTCGTCGGCCGAGCTCTTCGCCGACGACGGCGCGCTGCAAATGACGGAAGTCTTCTTCCCCAGCGAAGACTTCACCCACGCGACCCTTTTCGCCGAAGGGCCGGGGGCGAAGCTGATCAGCGGCCGCGTGCACCGACTGGCGCGGATCTGGCCCTGATCGAGCCGCACTCGCGCGCTCGAAACGACAACGCGCCCCGGAGGGCGCGTTGCGAAGGAAGAGCCGTTGACCGTGCGGCTCAGAACCCGAGGCTCGCCAGCAGATCGTCGACCTCACCCTGGTCGGCCACCACGTCGGTGCGGCCTTCCGGGTTCACCACGGGGCCTTGCAGCACCGTGGGGTCGACCTTCTCGCGTTGATCTGCGGGCACCACCTGGACCAGCAGCTTGACCAGGCTGTCTTCCAGGTCGTTGGCCAAGGTCACCACCTTCGCGACCACCTGGCCGGTCAGGTCGTGGAAGTCCTGGGCCATCATGATGTCGGTCAGGTGCGAATCGATCCGTGACGTGCGCTGTTCCACGTCGTGGACGAAATTCATCACCGCGCCGCTGGCCACGGTGCGCACCGGATCGGCCACGATGGCATCTGCCAGGGCGCGCGTCGCCGCGGCGATCTCGGCGTGTTCGGCCTTGGCCTGGTCCACCGAGTTCAGCACCTTCTCGGCGGCCGCGGCCGTCTTGGTGGCGATGTAGCTCAGGCGGCTGCGCGCATCGGGCAGGCCGTCGGTCGCGATCTGCAGCTTGGGCATCACGCCCAGCTGCTGCATCGTGTCGTGCAGCACGCGGGTGATGTTGCCCAACTGCTGAAACACTTCTGGGGAGACCTGCAGCGGCTCTGCCGCTGAAAGCTTGGAAATGTCTTCCATCTTCATGTCGGTACTCCCGGGTCAGGCCGTCGCGGCCATTTTTTGCATGATCTTCTGGACTTTTTCTTCCAGAGTCGCTTTGGTGAACGGCTTGACGATGTAGCCCGCCGCACCGCTTTGGGCGGCCAGCACGATGTCTTCCTTGCGGGCCTCGGCCGTCACCATCAACACGGGCAGGTGCTTGAGCGAGTCGTCGGCCTTGATCGCCTTGAGCAGATCAAAGCCGTTCATGTTGGGCATGTTGATGTCGCTGACCACGAAGTCGAATTTGGCCGACTTCAGCATGCCGAGAGCGACTTGGCCGTCTTCGGCTTCTTCGCAGTTGTTGCAGCCCATCTCCTTGAGCAGGCCCCGCACGATGCGGCGCATCGTGGAGAAATCGTCGACAACAAGGAATTTCAGGTCACTCTGGTTCATGGCGGTCCTTCAGCGGGGTCAGCGAGGTTTGAAGCGTTATCGGTCAACGGGACGGGGGACTTGAGGCCGTTTCATCGCCGTCTTCGGTCTCCTCGACGGCAGTGCGGAATACCCGGTCTTCCGCTTCACGGTTCATCACGATGATGCTGATGCGGCGGTTGCTCGGGCTGGTGGGTTCGTTGCGCAGGAAGGGCTGGCTGAAGGCCAGGCCTTGCACCCGAAGCACCCGGTTCTCGGCGAGCCCGCCGGCCATCAGCTCTCGTCGGGAGGCGTTGGCGCGGTCGGCCGACAGCTCCCAGTTGCTGTAGCGGAACTCGCCGGCCGCAAACGGGGTGGCATCGGTGTGGCCTTCCAGTGTCAACAGGTTGGGCACTTCGGTGAGGATCGCGCCGATGGCCTGCAGCAGCTCACGCATATACGGTTTGACCACCGCACTGCCCGAATCGAACATCGGTCGGTTCTGCTCGTCCACGATCTGTATTCGCAGGCCGTCGCGCGTCATGTCCAGCCGGATCTGGGATGACAGCGCCTTGAGCCGTTCGCTCGCCTGGATCTTTTCTTCGATCGTGTTCTTGATCTCTTTCAGCCTGGCGATTTCGGCGCGCTTTTGTTCGGCCTTCAGGGCGGCCAGATTGATCGTCTTCTTCGGTGCATCGACATCGCCGCGCTTGATCTGGCCGTTCGAGCGGGTCAGGTCTTCGCCGCCGCCCTTGACCACGTGCGAGGCGTCGCCCGAGCCGGCTCCGCCGGCGAGTGCCACCTTCAGTGGTGAGCCGAAGTAATCGGCAATGCCCTTCTTGTCGCCCTCGGTGGTCGAGCCCAGCAGCCACATGAGCAGGAAGAAGGCCATCATGGCCGTGACAAAGTCGGCGTAGGCGATCTTCCAGGCGCCACCGTGGGCGCCGTGGCCGCCCTTCTTGATCTTCTTGACGATGATCGGCTGCAGCTTCTTGGCGTCACCGGCCATGCTCAGCCTCCATCGTCTTAATCAGCGGACGGGTGCCGCGGGTGATGCGCAGCCGGGTCACTTCTTGCCTTTCACGTGGCCTTCCAGCTCACTGAAGGTGGGGCGCTCGGTGGAATAGAGCACCTTGCGGCCGAACTCGATGGCCACTTGTGGCGCGTAGCCTTGCATCGAAGCCAGCAGCGTGGTCTTGATGCACTGCAGCTCCTTGCCGTCTTCGTCGATCTTTTGCTCGAGCAGGCCCGCCAGGGGTTCGGCAAAGCCATAGGCCAGCAAGATGCCGAGGAAGGTGCCCACCAGGGCCGAACCGATCATGCCGCCGAGCACCGCGGGCGGCTGGCCCACCGAGCCCATGGTGTTCACCACGCCGAGCACCGCGGCCACGATGCCGAAGGCGGGCAGGGCGCCGGCCAGGCGCGCGATGGCGGCTGCGGCGGCGTGTGCCTCGTGGTGGTGGGTCTCGACCTCGCTGTCCATCAGCGATTCGATCTCGTGGGCGTTCAGGTTGCCGGAGACCATCATGCGCAGGTAGTCGGTGATGAACTCCACCACATGGTGATCGTGTCCGACGGTGGGGAATTTCTGGAAAAGAGGCGAGTTGTGCGGGTCTTCGACGTCCTTCTCGATGGACATCAGGCCTTCCTTGCGCGCCTTCTGCAGGATCTCGTACAGCAGCGCCAGCAGCTCCATCGCACGGGCCTTCGAATACTTCGAGCCCTTGAAGCAGGCGCCCAGCCCCTTCGCAGTGGCCTTGAGGACCTTGGGCTGGTTGTTCGCCACGAAGGCGCCCAGCGCACCGCCGAAGATGGTGATCAGCTCGAACGGCAACGCATGCAGGACGACGCCGATGTTGCCCCCGTGCGCGACGAACACGCCGAAGATGCAACCGATGGCGACCAGCCAACCGACGATGACAAACATGTTGAGGGATTCCGGGCTAACGTGGGTGCGCTCGAGGCCGCAGCACTGCGGTCCTTGCGGTGATATCGGTTAGCCCTTGTCGCGGCTTGAGCGCCAAAACCCCTGAATTGCCCGTGAACCCGGGCGTTTGTTGCAATGCAAAAAGAAAAAAGGCGGACTCACGTGGAGTCCGCCTGAAAGCACAGGGGTTGTGCTAGGAGGAGACAAGCATGAACAAAATCAGTTCCGACACCGTTTGTATTCGGCCGGTGCCCCCGGGTTTCAAGTGCCGATGCATTCGGTAACCTGCAAGCCGGGAATAGTTGGCAGAGATGGCCTGGGCCCCGAGGGCTTCAGACGACGTCGTCGGTGGCCAGCTGCCGCGCGCCGGTGGCAGTAGGCAGTTGCAGCGCGCCGGCCTGACGGCCCTTGCCGGCACGGGCGGGCGGGTTGCACAGGCCGCAGATGAAGTGCTTGGCGATCTCGTGAGGGTGGCTGACATAGTGCCCGCCGCACTTGGTGCACTTGGTCATCGTCAGCATGCCGTTGTCGACAAACTTCACCAGTCGCCAGGCGCGGGTCACGGAGAGCATGGGCTCCAGGCCTTGCGCCGAGGTCTGCTCCAGGTAGAGCTGGTAGGCCTTGATGACGGTGTCGATTTCCTCGAGTTCCGACGTCTTGTTCAGGTACTCGTGGATGTTCAGGAACAGGCTGGCGTGGATGTTCGGCTGCCAGGTCATGAACCAGTCGGTCGAGAAGGGCAGTTGGCCCTTGCTGGGCGACTTGCCCGACACCTCTTTATAGAGGCGCAGCAGGCGCTCGTAGGACAGGTCGGTCTCCGACTCCAGCACCTGCAGGCGGGCGCCGAGGTTGATCAGCGTGACGGCACGCTCAATCTGCTTGGCTTCGGTCAGGATGCTCTTGGTGCGGGCCATGGTGTGTTTCTCCGTCCTCAGGTGTGTTCATCGCGTACCGAGCCGGCGCCGGGCCGCTCCCAAGGCGGCTCGGCCACCCCTCGGGGGTGGGCTTGCGTACCCGCAAGCCCAGGGCAGACATTCAGGCTGCTTCCTGGTGGCGGCCGGCCATCAGGATCGAGGCGTGCAGGCGGCTGACGCTGTCGTTGGCGGCGGCCTTGCCGTGGCTGGTGAGCAGGCCCCAGACGAGGTCATCGTCCATGCGGAAGCGGCACAGCAGCGTGTTGCCGGTGGCGATCTTCATCATCTGTGCCGGGGTCAACGTGGCGATCAGGTTGGCGGTTTCTTCCGAGACGCCCAGGCGGAACAGCGCTTGTTCGCGGTCGGCGCGGATCAGGCTCTGAGCCAGCATCAGGTACGACAGGTTGGCTTCGCGGATCTCGGCGAGGATCTGGTTGGTGTCCATGATTCGTTCCTTGGCTTGTCTGCTGTTTCAGGGAGAAGAGACTTGTCGTCTCGGCATGGGATGAACTGTAAGGATCGAAACAAAGCCGAAACATCAGTTCACTTCCGCGGCTGAAGTCCGGCTTTTTCCGTCCGCCTTGTCAGGCAAATTCCTACACGCTGTCGGTCGCGGGGCGGGTAAACGGCTGCCGCGAGGGGGCCTTCGAGGGGCTCTGACGCATCAGGAGGCGGCCTGGCACACGGGCGGGTAACCGCTCGGTCGGTAGGCGGTGGGCGAGGTGGTGAGCAGGACGGTGGGCGAGGCTGGCGGGGAGGCGCCGCTGAGCCGCCTTCGGGCAAGACCTGGCCGGCCGGCCTGCGTCGCAGTGGCCGGGTCGCCGTGGCTGCGTCTGTCATCCAACTGCGCATGGCTCCCTCGCTGCGCGGGTGGGCGGCACCGGCCCTGCGGCACGACACGTGGTCGCCTTTGCGCTGGCAGCAGCCTTGCAGGCGACCGAGTCTTCCTTCCGCGCTGTGGACGACAGTGTGCGCCGGTTCGCCGCGAATGTGTGGAATTTCACGCGCGCCGCGTGGGCTCGCCCGTGGGTCTGAGACGGTTGCCCGACGTGCTTGCGGCGGGCCACCGGGGCGCCAAACAGGCCCGACTTGGCGCCGCATATCCGCCCTTCACCGCGCGGGGCGCTGCCTACAGTGATGGCGCATTGGCCGGTGGATCGGCCGAAGAAGCCCTGCCCATGATCAACGCCTCGCTGCCCCCTTCCGTGAACCCCGCCGGCTTGCCGCCTGCGTTGCCCGTTGGCGACGATTGGGCGGCGTTGGACGAGCGCCTGGGCGCGATCGAGGCCTTTGGCGGCCAACTGAGCCAGGCGGTGGAGCAACTGGTCGAGGCGGTGGTCGGGCTGCAAGAGCAGGCGCAGCAGGTGGCGGCACCGGCGCCCCCGCAGCTCGCCGGTGGCGCCGAGGCGGCGCTGGCCGCCATCGGGGCGCTCAACAGCCGGGTGGTCGAGCTGGAGCAGCAGTTCGCGCTGGAGCGCAGCTGCCGCGATCTGGAACGCGTCTCGCGCATGCACCCGAAAGACCGCGTGGTGGTTTTCGTGGCCACCACCTATCTGGGCTGCAATGCCAAGTACGCTTGGCTGGCCTTCCGCGAGCGCGCCAAGGCCGAGGGCATCACCGCCTGGCTGCTGCCGCAAAACGCCGAGCAGGAGCGCATGGCGAAGAGCCTGGGCGAAAAGTGCTTTCCCCACCGGCACGCCGACTGGTCGGCCGAGCATGTGCATGCGGCGTTGTCCGCGGCGGTTGTCGTCACCTGCGACCACTTCCTGAACCCCAACCCCTATGCCCCCGCGCTGCTCGCCGGGGCGCGGCATGTGCAGTTGTGGCACGGCATCTCGATCAAGGAGATCGGCCTGCGCAACCTGGCGCCGATGCGCAACATGACGCCACGCTACGCCAAGGTGCTGGCCACGACCGGCCCCTACACCCGGATGGTGGGCACCGCGGCGTCGGCCGAGAATGAATGGCGACGCTGGTTCAGCTTTGAGCGCTATGCGCCGATCGGCTATCCCCGCAACGACGTGCTGCTGCGCGAGCCCACCGAAGGCGATCTGCTCAACGTCGACCTCGAGATGCTCAACGCCGCCGTGGCGGCCCGGCAGGCGGGCCGCCGCGTCGTGCTTTACGCCCCCACCTTCCGCGACGTGAAGCGCGGCACCTGGGTGGTCGACGCCGGCCTGGAGCGCCTGGCCAAGCAGCTTGACGAGCGAGGCGACCTGTTGATCGTGAACCTGCACCCGGTGGAGCAGCCGATGATCCCGCAGCTGAAAGAGGCCGTGCCCACCGCACGATTCGTGGCGCCGCGGACCGACATCTACCCGCTGCTGCCGCACACCACCGAGCTGGTCACCGACTACTCCTCGGTGATGTTCGACTACCTGCTGCTCGATCGCCCGATTCTTCTGTTCCGCCCCGACCACCAGGAATACGTCACTCGCTCACGCGCGCTGTACGACGACAAGCTGGACACCAAGCCCGGCCCCTTGGTGAGCAGCATCAACGAGCTGTTGCTGGCCTTGCGCAACCGCGCCGCCGAAACGGCCGCCCATGCACGCCACCGCCAGACGCTGCGCGATCGCCTGCACGACCACGCCGACGGCCGTGCCGGCGAGCGCTTCAACGAGCTGCTGCTCGAAGAAGTGGCCCTGGCGCTGGACGCCCACTGACCGCACGCTGCGGCCGACATCAGGAGAGCCCACCGATGAAGCTTCGCAACGATCTCGCAGCCCTGCTGCCGCGCCTGCGCGACGACGATCTGTACAAGTTCTGCGTGTTCTACGAAAAATACGCGCCGCACCTCGCCGAGATCGCGTCGGGGCTGTACGACCGGCTGTGCACGGTGGACCAATCGCGGTTCCTGCTGTGGTTTCTCAAGCGTTGGGCCAAGATCGATCTGGTCAACCCGATTGAGCGCCAGCTGTATGACACGACCATCGAGCGGCTGCGTACCGAGCCGCGGCCGGTGGAAGAGCTCAACGGCGTGCCCTACCGCCTGCGCGACATGACCTCGCAAGGCTACGACTTCAAGATGCTGGGCTATGACTGGTGGCTGGGTGCGCACGACATCCGCTACGGGCAGTACGAGCACGGCGACATCCAGCTGCAGCCCGACGACGTCATCATCGACGCGGGTGCGTTCATCGGCGACACCGGGGTCTACTTCCACCACAAGCTGGGTGGCCGCTGCCAGATCCACAGCTTCGAGCTGCTCGATGAGAACCTCGCGCTGCTGGTGCACAACTTCGAGCGCAACGGTGTGCGGCCGGGCGTGGACGTGGTCATCAACAAGCTCGCGCTGGCCGACAAGACCGGCGAAGAGATCGTGATCGCCGATGGCGCCACCCAGGGCTCGACCTCGATCTTCGGCAAGAGTGCGCAGGGCAGCCGTGTCCAGACCATCACGCTGGACGACTACGTGATGCGGCTCGGTCTGGAGAAGGTGGACTTCATCAAGATGGACATCGAAGGCGCCGAGCTGCAGGCCCTGCACGGTGCGCGCCACACCATCCGCCACTTCAAGCCCAAGCTCGCGATCTGCCTGTATCACAAGTGGAACGACGCCTTCACCTTGCCGCAGGCCATCCACGCCACCGGTGTCGACTACAGCTTCACCTTCAAGTGGGTGCAGTTGAAGGACGGTTGGGAGGCGATCCTGCTGGCCATTCCCACGGAGCGCGCCACCCATCCCGTGCGCCCGCCGGCGCCTCAGGTGCAGACGCACGACCCCATGGCCGATGCGCTGGACACCTTCTGCCGCGCCTACGCGAAGAAGTTCGGCCAGGTCGAAACCCTGCGCCGAAACCAGCGCCTGGCCGAGCGCGCCGCCACGTCGACGATCGACACGCAGCCCGAGACGGCCTGAACAGGCCCCGCAGCGGCCGGCGAGGGGGCGCGTCATCCCGACGCGAAGCGGCGTCGAAACACCTCGCTTCTTCGCGCATCACGCTGGCCGGGGCTGCGTAGAGTGGGCATCGTGGCGCCCGTTTCATGGTGCGCCAAGCCGACCTGGGAGCGCCCCGATGAGTCTGACCGTCCAAGCCCTGAGCCCTGAACCCGTGCGGGCCCTGCCCGACATGGGCGACACGCCCCGCATCGACGGCGGGCCGACCATCGCGCTGACCTACGGCACCTACGACCTGTTCCACATCGGCCACGTTCGACTCTTCGAGCGCATCAAGCAACGTTACGACCGCCTGATCGTGGCCGTGTCGACCGACGAATTCAATGCCATCAAAGGCAAGAAGGCGGTGGTGCCCTACGCCGACCGGGTGGCGATGGTGCGTGCCTGCCGCTATGTGGACGAGGTCATCCCCGAGAACGATTGGGGGCAGAAGGAATCAGACGTGCTGGTGCATGGCGTGGATGCGGTGGTCATGGGCAGCGACTGGACCGGCCGCTTCGACGAGCTCAAATCGCTGTGTGATGTGGTCTACCTGCCGCGCACCGAAGGCGTGTCCAGCACCGAGCTGAAGGCAGACGTGGTGGCTGCTGTGAGCGGACGGGCGTGAGGCCATGACGCGCGTCGAGCGGGCGGCAGATTCGCCCACCTCGACCGGTGGCGCTTCGGCCACGCCACCCGATGGCGTTGCGTGCCGCCGCGTGGCGGTGCTGCAGCCCTATCTCTTCCCCTACCTGGGCACCTTCCAACTCGCTCGGCAGGTGGATCGGTTCGTCTTCTTCGACGACGTGGCCTTCATCAAGAAGGGCTACATCCATCGCAACGCGGTCTTGCTGGACGGGCAGTTGCATCCGTTCACCGCGCCGGTGAGAAACGCGAGCCAGAACCGGACGATCCTGCAACACGAGTACGTGGGCGATTGGCAGGCGCTGCTGGCGCTGCTGCACCGGGCCTATGGCAAGGCGCCATGTTTCGAACCGGTGTACGACGTCGTGCAACGTGTGCTGCTCGAGCGTGACGAGAACGTGGCCCGAAAAAACGCGCGCTGCATGGCGGCGGTCTTCGAGTACCTGGGCCTGCCCTTCGAGCACGGCTTTTCATCGGCGCATGCCTTGCCGCCAGAGCTGCGCGCCTCGGCCCGCGTGCGTGCGGTCTGCCGCGCAGAAGGGGCGACGACCTATGTCAACCCCGCGGGGGGGCGCGCCCTCTACGACGCGGCCGACTTCGAACGCGACGGCATGGCCCTGCGCTTTTGCGTGATGCGGCCGGTGCTCTATCCGCAGCAGGCACCGAACTTCGTGCCGTTCCTGTCGATGCTCGATGTGCTGATGCACTGCCCGCGCGAGCAGGTGGTGCAGCTGCTGGATGCGTGCGACCTGGTCCAGTGAAACGGAGAAATCGGATGTTCGTGGGCACCTGCCAGCGACTGATCCAGGTCGTGTTCACACGTGCGGCGTTGTTGGGTGAGGAACCTGGCTGAACAGCCATTGCCGGAACGCCATGACGCGGGCGAGTTCGGCGCTTTCTGGGCGGTAGACCACGTGGTAAGCCAGGGGTGAGGGGCACCGGATGTCGGGAAACAGCCGCACCAGCCGGCCGCTCGACACGTCATCCGAGGCCATCAACCCACGGGCCAGGGCAATGCCTTGGCCTTGGGCCGCGGCCTGCAGCACCGCGCCCGAGTTGTTGATCTTCAGCCCGCGAGGCGCCAGCCGGCCCGTCACCCCGGCGGCCCGCAGCCACCCCGTCCAGTGAAGGAAGCCCTCGTGCTCGTCCATCGACAGATCGTGGATCAGCGTCTCACGCAGCAGATCAGCCGGGTTGGCCCAGGAGCGCGCGGCGCTCAGCGACGGCGAGCACACCGGGTACACCTCTTCTTCGAGCCACTTGTCGGCCACCAGGCCGGGCCAGCGGCCGGCCCCATAGCGCACGCCAATGTCGATCCGTTGCGCCACGAAATCCAGCGGGCGCAAGCTGGTGTCCAGCCTCACGTCCAGGTCAGGGTGCGCGGCGTGGAAATCGTCCAGACGGGGTAGCAGCCACTTCGCGGCGAACGCCGGGCTGACGGTGACCGTGATCACGCTCTCGGCAGCGCGTTCCTTCAGTCGGCCCAGGCCTTGAGCGAGGCGATCGAAGCCCGCCTGAATGTCGGGCAGCGCGCGTTGGGCGGATTCGGTCAGCGTCAACCGCAACTTGCCGCTGCTGCTGCGGTGAAACACAGGCGTGCCGAGCCACTCTTCCAGCCCACGGACCAACTGGCCGACCGCGGCGGGCGTCACGTGCAGTTCGGCCGCCGCCGCCGCAAAGCTGCGGTGGCGGGCGCTCGCCTCGAAGGCGCGAAGGGCATTGAGGTGCACAAGGGCTGGCTGCATAAGAAAGTTTTTCTATGGTGCTGACGCAATTTAACTCGTTTGCCGGCACAGCCGTGGCCCTGAAGAATCTCCTCACTGCCTGGATCGGTAGCCCTCCGGTCAGGCGTTGTTCACAGGAGTTTTTAGGCATGAGCGAATCGTTCAAAGGAAAGAAATTGTTGGTCGTCGGCGGCACCAGCGGCATGGGGCTGGAGACGGCCAGACGGGTGATGGCCGCGGGGGGCCGCGCCGTCATCGTCGGACACCGCGCCGACAAATTGCAGGCCGCCTGCCGCGATCTCGCGGCGATCGGGCCGGTGACGGCGCTGCCAGCAGATCTGAGCCAGGACAGCGACGTGCAGGCGCTGATCGAAACCCTGCGCCACGACCATGCGGACATCGACCTGCTGGTCAACGCGGCAGGGGTCTTCTCGCCCAAGCCCTTTCTGGAGCATCAGGGCGCCGACTACGACCGCTACATGGCGCTGAACCGGGCCTTCTTCTTCGTCACCCAGCAGGTCGCGAGACAGATGGTGGCGGCAGGGCGGCCGGGCGCGATCGTCAACATCGGCTCGATGTGGGCCCGGCAGGCCATTGCCGCCACGCCGTCGTCGGCCTACTCGATGGCCAAGGCCGGCTTGCACGCATTCACCCAGCACTTGGCCATGGAACTTGCACCTCACCGTATCCGGGTGAACGCGGTGTCGCCCGCGGTGGTGCAGACGCCCATCTACGAGGGCTTCATCCCGCCCGCTGAGGTGCATGCCGCTCTCCAAGGCTTCAACGCCTTCCATCCCTTGGGCCGTGTCGGCCAGCCCGACGACGTGGCCAGCGTGATGGCGTTTCTGCTGTCCGATCAGGCCAGTTGGGTCACCGGAGCCGTGTGGGATGTGGACGGCGGGGTCATGGCCGGGCGGAATTGGCGCCACCCCAACCTGGCCAAGGTCAAGGGGTTTGAGAAGTGCTTTGGCCAGCCATACAAGGTGACATACGACTGCGAAGCCGACCGGTAGTCGACGCCTGCTGGCGCACGGTGGCCCCAGCAGGACAGCGACGATGGGAAAAGTCGATGACTGTTCAGCGAAAACATGCGTTGGATCCGCGGTGGCCTACCCGGCAAGATGTGCGGCATGAAGCATCCTTCCAGCTTGCCCAGATCGTCGGCGACGATGGTCGCCGAGGCCAACGAACAAGTGGCGCGCATCTCGGTTGACGAGCTGCGGACGCTGCTGACGAACGACGCCATCACCTTGCTTGATGTCCGTGAAACCGGCGAACACGCCGCGTGCACCATCCCCGGCGCGGTGTGCGTGCCGCGCGGCATGCTGGAGTTCCACGCCGATCCGGCCAGTCCCTTTCACCGTGCCGGTATGGCGCCGAGCCGCAACTATGTGCTGTTCTGCGGCTCGGGCGGTCGGTCCGCGTTGGCGGCGTTGACGCTGCAGACCATGGGCTAATCACAGGTCGCCCACCTCGCGGGCGGCATCGTGGCGTGGCAATCCGCTGGGTGGCCCACCCAACCCGGCCAGCCAAGCTGACCGGTAGGATGTGGCCGGCGGCAATCGGCCGCGACACTCCTTTGCCGCACACCTGTGACCCTTTCGCCGGCCGCCCCCGCACTCGTCGTCGTTCAACACCACGAGAAGTTCCCCGAGCCCGAGTTCAGCCAATTGAGCCGTCGGGTGTTCGCCCAGATCCAGCAGCCGTCTACCGAATGGGCGCAGGTGATGCAGGCCGAGGCTGCAGCTCTCGCGAGCGTTTCGCGCGACGAGGCGGCCCCGGTGCCACCATCGCCCATGCGGCGCTGGGTCGCCTACTGGGGCGACGAGTGGGTGGGCTGGTCCACCGGCTGGATGGATCGTGGACAGGTTTTCTACATGGCCCACAGTGGCGTGCTTCCTGAGCACCGCCGCAGGGGCATTTATTCAGCCTTGCTGACGGCGGTGTGCCAGTACGCACAAGACCAGGCAGCCGTCGCGGTGCGATCGCAGCACTCGGTGTTGAACAACCCCGTGTTGGTCGCCAAGCTACGCGCTGGCTTCCATGTCACCGGCCTGTCACATGCAGCGCACATGGGAACGCTGGTGGAGCTGACCCGGCACCTGTCGGAAGGCCGGCAAGCACTGTTTCGCACGCGCTCGCTGCCTTACGTGCCGCCCGAGGCATGAGGTGCTCGCGCGGGCGTGTCTGAGCCTCAAGCGAACCGGTTCTTCAGCATGCCCACCAGCGAGAGCACGGCGGGTGAAGAGCGCGTGGGCGGGTAGGCCGCGCCGATGCGGATGCACAGTTGGTCGCCCTCGATCACTTCCTTGAAGACCACGCCCTTGCGGGTCATCGAGTTGAGTGAACGTGGCACCAGGGCGATGCCCTGCCCGACGGCGATCAGGCCCAGCAACACGTGATGGTCAACCGGCTCCGGGATGCGGCGAGGGTTGAAGCCCACCCGCTTGAACACCTGTTGACAGTAGTCGTAGTACGCCGGGTTGAGCTTGCGGTCGAACCAGAACAGGTTGTCATGCTGCAGGTCGAGGATGGACACCCGCCGCTTCTTGGCGGATGGATGGTTGCTGGCAATGCATGCCACCAGCGGATCGTCGCACAGATGCTCGACGACCAACCCGTCGGCGCGCGATGGCAGCCCGATGACGGCAACATCGATAGTGCCCTGATTCAGATCGCGGATGGAGTGGGCCGAGATCTGTGGCTTGACGATCACCCGGACGCCCGGGCAGATCTTCTCGAATTCGACGTCGACACCGGCGAACAGCCCGACATCGATGACGGTGGTGATGCCGAGCGTCAGCACCAGCTTCGCGCCGGCGGGCTTGGGCTTGAAGCGAACCATCACCTGCTCGGATTCGCGCAACAGCGACCTGGCATCGGCGAGAAACCCGTGTCCGGCTTCGGTCAGCCGCACGCCTTGCCGGTCGCGTTCGAACAAGGGCGTGCCCAAAGCGTCTTCCAGCATCTTGATCTGCCGGCTCAGCGGCGGCTGCGTGATGAACAGGCGCTCCGCCGCGCGCCGGAAGCTGAGCTCTTCGGCCACGGCGATGAAATAGGTGAGCTGGCGCAGCTTCAACTCGGGTCTCATTGATCTCCCATGGCTTTCTTCTGATACCGACAAGGTATCAGCAAAAAGAGCATTGGCCTAGCGAGACAGATGTACGTATGGTCTGGCCATGACCTGCACGAACACACCCACCGAAAGCGCCGCCTACCGAGACGGCCTCGAATGCCTGCGTCGAATCGAGGGGACGCGTGATCCATCGATCATTCCCGGCCTGGCCGACATCGCACCCGACCTGGCCACGATGGCGATCAGCTTCGTCTATGGGCAGCTGTATACCCGGGGCCGGCTCACGCTGAAGCAGCGTCAGCTGATCACCGTGGCGGCGCTGGCCGCGCTGGGTAACGCTCGGCCGCAGCTGAAGTTCCATGTCGCCGGGGCCTTGAACGTGGGATGCACGGCGTCGGAGATCGTCGAGTTGATGATGCACCTGGTGGTGTACGCCGGCTTTCCCACCGGGCTGAACGGCGTCTTCGCGGCACAAGAGGTGTTTCGCGAGCGTCAGATCGAATTCCGCCCCGTGGCCACTGCAGGCCCCGCTGCCTACACCGCCCACGACGCCCGCTACCGTGCCGGCTGGGAAGCGTTGATGCACATCGATGGCCACGCCGGTGAGAAGGTGATCGAGTCGCTGAAGGAGCTCGCACCCGACCTGGGCCGCTTCATCATCGAGTTCGGCTTCGGCGACATCTACACACGGCCGGGCCTGCCCCTGCTGGAGCGCGAGCTGGTGACCGTGGCGGCCTTGGCGGCCCTGGGCACCGCCGTGCCGCAGCTGAAGGTCCATCTTCATGGCCTGCTCAATGTGGGCGGCACCCGGGAAGAACTCGTCGAGGCGCTGATGCACGTGGCCGCCTACGCCGGGTTTCCCGCTGCCATCAACGCGTTGGGGGCGGCGCGCGAGGTGCTCGCCGAGCGCGAGACCACCTAGGGCGTGTTCACACTACGGAGCCCCGATGCGTTGCCACCAGAACCGGTCGAGCGCAAGGCGCAAAACGAAGCCGGGGTGCGGCCCCGGCGAGGCTTTGCAACGCCGCGGGCGGCTGGT